>CAYUNQ010000018.1:0-19032 GCA_964446185.1 uncultured Marinobacter sp.
GGTCACGGTGATGTGCCGATGGCGGTAGACGCCATGAAAGAAGGCGCGGTGGACTTCATCCAGAAGCCGTACCGGGAAGAAGCCTTGCTGGAAAAGATCGAGGCAGCCCTGGCCCAGGACCTCGAGCAGCGCAAAACCCTGGACGAAAAACAGGAAATCATCCGCCGGGTGAAAAGCCTGACACCCCGGGAAGCTGAAATCATGGACCGCATGATTGCCGGCCAGGCCAACAAGGTGATTGCCATGGAGATCAGCCAGCGCACCGTGGAAATCCACCGTTCCCGGGTTATGCACAAGATGGGTACACATTCCCTTGCACACCTGGTGCGTATGGCTCTGTCCGTAAAGGACCTTATCGACTAAGCCGGTAGGTGTGGTCATCATGCCAGAACGTTTATAACCGGCCACGTTTGTATGACTGAAGTTGTCAGTGAGAACTCTGAGGTGACGGTTTTGCTGGTTGATGACAACCCGCAGAACCTGAAGGTCCTCTACGAGACCCTGAAAGACAAAGGCTACCGCCTGCTGATCGCCAACGAAGGCGAGAAGGCGCTGGACCTGGCCCATCGCCACCATCCGGAAGTGATCCTGCTGGATATCATGATGCCGGAGATGGATGGCTATGAGGTGTGCGAGCGCCTGAAGGCCGACCCGGACACCGCAGACATTGCCGTGGTGTTTCTGTCCGCCCTGGATGACCTGCAGGCCAAGGTGAAGGGCTTTTCCCTGGGTGGGGCCGATTACATTTCCAAGCCGTTCCAGTCGCTGGAAGTGATTGCCCGGGTGAAAACCCATGCCCGGGTTATCCGGCTGGAGCGAGAGCTGCAGGCCCGTAACCGGGAGCTGGCGGGCGATCAGGCCCGTATTCTGGACTCCATCAGCGAAGGCATCTACGGGCTGGACGAGAACGGCCTGATCGAATTTGCCAACCCTGCTGCCGCCGCTATTGCCGGGCGCCCGGTAGAAGACCTGATCGGCAAATGTTTTTTTGACCTGCACTTTGCCACGGCTGAAGAATGCCGTGACAGTCTGCCGGTGATGGCTACCTGCCACAAGGGTGTGCCGGAGCACCAGCGGGATATCCAGATGCTGCGTGCCGATGGCAGCAGTTTCCCGGCAGAGTACCGGGCCACGCCCAAGCTTGATGCGGGTGAACTGCACGGCGCTGTGGTGGTGTTTCACGACATCACCGCCGAGCTGGAAAGCGAAAAAGCCCTCGAAGATGCCCGCGCGCTGGTGCAGGAGCAGCGTGACCAGCTGGCCCACACCTCACGCCTGACCACCATGGGTGAAATGGCTGCCGGCTTTGCCCACGAAGTGAACCAGCCGCTGACCGCAATTTCCAACTATGCCCGGGTTTCCAAGCGGATGATGGCCAAGGACGAGCCGGATCTGCCGCTGCTTGGCGAAACCCTGGACAAGATTGACGCCCAGTCGCACCGGGCCAGCGAGATTATTCGCCGTATTCGCCGATTTATGAAGAAACCCGCGACCGGCAAAGAAGAGTTGTCGGTACCGGAACTTCTGGAAGACACCCGGCAGTTTGCCGAGGTGGATATGCGCAACAACGATGGCGGCATTGATATACGGGTGGATGAAGAGCTTCCCACTGTGCTGGCAGACCCGATTCAGGTCCAGCAGGTGGCGCTTAACCTGATCCGCAATGCCCTTGAGTCAACCCGCAGTGCTGGCTCATCCGAGCCTGTAGAAGTGACTGCCCGGCGTTGTGGCGAGCAGTGCGTACGGGTTGATGTGCGGGACCACGGTGTCGGCGTGCCGGAAGAGGCCGAAGACAAGCTGTTCCATCCCTTCTACAGCACCAAGGACGACGGTATGGGCATTGGCCTGGCTACCTGTCGTTCGCTGATCCAGGCCCAGGGTGGCGATATCGGCTACCAGCGCCCGGAAGGCGACGGTGCCTGTTTCTGGTTTGTATTGCCCATTGCAGGCGCCGAGGGCGTACCCTGCACCCCCGACGAAGCCTGACCCCTTATAGCCAGTCTATGCGCCCCGTAAGGTGGGGCGCATCTCCCTTGGCATTCAGAATCTGATAATCCCAGCCGTCTGCCCCGGTACGCCAGTTCAACTGAGCGGTACCGGGCAGAAGTAACGGCTTCTTGAACTGGCAACTGACTTTCACCGGCCCGTGGCTCCAGTCTTTCTGTTGTTCCAGTAACGCCAGCGCGTGGGCCTTGCTCCACATGCCGTGGGCAATCGCCCGTGGAAAACCGAAAGCCCGGGCGCTCAGGGCATGCATGTGGATGGGGTTGCGGTCACCGGATACCTTGGCATACTGCCGGCCGATGTTTTCCGGTGCCTTGATGGTCTCGCTGAAAGGGTAGTGTTCCAGTTGTGGCGGATTTTTGCTGGCATCGGACGCGCCCTGTCTGGCCATGCGGAACAGGTTGGTGCTGGTTTCTTCCCAGATCAGCTTGCCGGCGGCCCGGGCTTCGGTAATCAGGTCGAACTCGATCCCCCGGTCAGTGCGTTGCTGGTTGCCCAGTACTACCCGGATGTCCAGGTTTTCACCGGTACTCACCGGACGGTGTTGGGTAATGGTGTTGCGCAAATGCACCAGCCCCAGTAGCGGCAGGGGAAAGGCTTTTTCGGTGAGCAGTTTAAGGTGCAGGGGAAAGGCCAGTATATGGGGCCAGGTAATGGGTGCCCGCGAGCCGGGTTTAAAACCACAAATGCGCTGGTAGGTGCTCAGGGCCCGGGTATTGGTGGCGATGCCCAGCAGGTCCGCCTGTAATTCGGGAATCCGTGTTTGCTCGCCCGGTTTGTGCTGTCTGGGCAGCAGGGCCTTGCCGTAAAGCGGCAGCAAAGATGGCGGTGCGCTGCGGTAAACGCGTGAATCTGGCATTGAGGATGTCTCCCTCTTTTTTTAATGGTTTCAGCTACAACTGTGCGTGCGTGGCCTGATATGCTCTAATGTACGACGAAAGTCTGGCAAACCCGGCCAGATGTGGCATTGACCCGGCGTGCCCCGGCCCCTGTCCGGTGGGTCAAAGTGGTAACTGATAAATAAAAAAAGCGGGATTCTATGCAGGAACTACGTGATGCGGGCGTGATGCTGCGCCTGATTTATGAGGCGATGAAGAGAAAAGGCATCGATACCAATGCTATTTTCAGCCGTCTGGGTGTAGACGAGCAGTATGTTTATACCGATCAGCTCCGAACCCCCCACAATGCCCAGCTGTATTTCTGGCAGGCGGTTGAAGAGGTGTCCGGCGATGAAGATGTTGGCCTGCACCTGGGGCCATTGTTGCCGGCCTACAAAGGGCAAGTGCTGGAATACCTGTTCCTGAGTAGCCCCACCTTTGGCGAAGGCCTTCGCCGCGCCCAGAACTATCAACGCTTGCTGAGTGATGCCGCCAATACCGATTTCTTTGTCGAAGGCGATGAAGCCTGCATGGTGCTGGATGCAGCGTCAGAGGAAGTCAGCCGGCTGCGCCACTTCAACGAATGTTTTGTACAGGGCCTGATTACCTTCTTCAAATCCATCACCGACGGCCGGTTTCACCCGTCCCGCATCGAGTTTGAACATGAGCGGGCAAAAGGCATAGACCACGCCCGTGAGGTGCTTGGCTGTGAGGTGGTCTTTGGTGCGAAAGAGAACCGCCTGTACTTTCCGGTGGAAATTCTTTCCTACGCCTCGCTCCATGCCGAGCCGGAACTACTGGCGCTGCACGAGCGCTTTGCCAGCGAGCAGGTGGCCCGGCTGGAGAAGAAAGATATCGTGGGGCAGGTGGAGCGTATCATTGCCGAGCTCCTGGACAGTGGCGAGGTAACCCTGGATGCGGTGGCCGAGCGGCTGGGCATCAAGCCCAGAACCTTGCGTACCCGTTTGACGGAAGCAGAGACCAGCTTCAACCAGGTGCTGGCGGATTTCCGTTACCGGCTGGCCCGGCAGTTGCTGGCCACTACCGATGAGTCTATCGACGAGATTGTGTATCTGACCGGCTTCTCCGAGCCCAGCACTTTTTACCGTGCGTTCAAGCGCTGGTCGGGGATGACGCCGATCGAATACCGGAAAACGGCCCAGACCAAGGATGTGATGGTCGACGCCATGTAAGGCGGTTTTTAGAATAATCTGAAAAAAGTTTAGTAAAAGCGTTGACATAAACGAGGGCATCTTTATAATGCGCCCTCGTTGTCACAGAGTTGTTGCAAAACACCTCAGGCAACCCGCGCGGAGCGGTAGTTCAGTTGGTTAGAATACCGGCCTGTCACGCCGGGGGTCGCGGGTTCGAGTCCCGTCCGCTCCGCCATTTATTTCCTCCCCCTTGTTTTTAGATTCCCCTTTTTGTTATCCCCAGCTTCTTATTAGCTATCTGACCTGATTTGTTTTCGCCGTTCGCCCGGGCTTATGCCGTGCCAGCGCTGGTATGCCTTGTGAAAAGCCGGCGGGTTGGCAAATCCCAGCAGCCAGGCAATTTCCGCCAAGGACGTGTCGGTCTCCTTCAGATAATCTTCCGCCAGTTGTTTTCGAGTGTCATCCAGCAGTCGCCGGAACCCGGTGCCTTCTGCACTTAGCTGTCTTTGCAGTGTCCAGGCCGTGGTGCCCAGTTTTGCCGCCAGTGTCTCCAGTGTGGGGGTCTCACCCCGGAGCAGCGGCGTCAGCAGGTAGCCTACCTGGTCTGCTACGCTCCAGCCCTGGCGTATTTTTCGCAATTCGCGTTCGCACCAGTCGGTGAGTTTCTCGTGCATACCCGGGTGAGCCTGGGCCGGGCTTTGTCGCCACACGCTCTCCTTGAGCCGGATGGCATTTTCCCGGGCGCCGAACTCTACCGGGCAGCGGAACCAGCTCTCGAACACCTCATCCAGGCCAATTGACGGGTACTCCACCGAGACCCGCTCCAGTACGTCATAGCGACCAGTGAAGTGCCGGGCCAGCTGAGTCCAGGCGGCAAGCAGAGAATCCACCACAAAGTAGTTGTACGGGTTATAGGGTTGGATCGAGTAGAACTGCACCGATCGTTGCGACTCATCGACAGAAGGCTCGCCCCGTGAATTCTGGCTGGTGAGCAGGGCGTAGCGGATCAGGCTGCGGAAGGCCTGGCTGACTGTGCCTGCGGTTTCCGCGGCAAGGCCCGCCAGGCCGGTGTCGACAGGGCGGGTGAGGGCGCCCATGCGCAGGCCCAGGGCCGGGTTGCCGGTGGCGCTGATGGCGGCGTGGCCAAGACGCATGAAGCGGGGAATGCTGATGCGCGCCTCTGGCGAAGCAAGGGCAGCATCATCGAGCCGGAACCGGGCTTTCAGTTTGTCTGTATGGCCGCCTTCTGCTTCGGTGGCGCGCAGCAGTACCGAGACATACAGCAGGCTGATATCGCCGAGGGCGTTTTGTTTATGCAGGGTGTTTGTGCTCATGGCTTCATTATGGGTGTTGTGCAGAGATAATAAAATGTTGGTTTTGGATATTGTTGGTGTCCGCCGGGCTGGGTAGTGTATGCCCATAATAACGGGAGCAGCGATATCCCGCCTGATAATCCGATGAGGAGCACCGCAATGACCGCAACACCTGGCACCAGCAAATACCCGCACCTGCTTGAGCCCCTGGACCTGGGCTTTACCAAACTGCGTAACCGCACCCTGATGGGCTCTATGCACACGGGCCTTGAGGAAGTGAAGGGCGGTTTCGAGCGGCTGGCGGCATTCTACGCCGAGCGTGCCCGTGGCGGTGTTGGCCTGATTGTGACCGGCGGCATTGGCCCCAACAGCGAAGGCGCAGTGTTCCAGCATGCCGCCAAGATGAGCACCGAGGAAGAGTCCGACAAGCACAAGGTGATCACCCAGGCGGTGCACGAAGCCAATGGCACGATCTGTATGCAGATTCTGCACGCCGGTCGCTATGCTTATTCTCCGGAACTGGTAGCGCCATCGGCAATTCAGGCGCCGATCAACCCGTTCAAGCCCAAAGAACTGGACGAAGCCGGTATCCAGAAGCAGATTGACGACTACGCCAACTGTGCCGCCCTGGCCCAGCGCGCCGGTTATGACGGCGTCGAGATTATGGGCTCCGAGGGTTATTTCATTAACCAGTTTATCGTCAAGCACACCAACCACCGCACTGACCAGTGGGGCGGCAGCTACGAGAACCGTATTCGCCTGCCGATTGAAATTGTGCGCCGGGTGCGCGAGCGGGTGGGCGAGAACTTCATCATCGTGTACCGCTTGTCGATGCTGGACCTGATTGAAGACGGCAGCACCTGGGAAGAAGTGGTGCAGCTGGCCAAGGAAATCGAAAAAGCCGGCGCCACTATCATCAATACCGGTATCGGCTGGCACGAAGCCCGTGTGCCTACCATTGCCACCTCGGTGCCCCGGGGTGCCTTTACCAAGGTAACCGCCCGCCTGAAAGGCGAGGTGAGCATTCCGCTGGTGACCACCAACCGGATCAACATGCCGGATGTGGCCGAGAAGATCCTGGCCGAAGGCGACGCGGATATGGTCTCCATGGCGCGGCCGTTCCTGGCCGATGCCGAGCTGGTGCTGAAAGCTGCCGAAGACCGGGCCGACGAAATCAACACCTGCATCGGTTGCAACCAGGCCTGTCTGGATCACACCTTCAGCGGCAAGCTGACTACCTGTCTGGTGAACCCGCGGGCCTGTAACGAAACTCTACTGACCTACGTGAAAACCGCCCAGCCGAAATCCATTGCGGTAGTAGGCGCCGGCCCTGCAGGCCTGGCCTTTGCCTCTGTGGCAGCAGAGCGTGGCCACAAGGTGACGCTGTTTGATGACGGCAGCGAGATTGGCGGCCAGTTCAACGTGGCCAAGCGGATTCCGGGTAAGGAAGAGTTCTACGAAACCCTGCGTTATTTCCGGGTGATGCTCGACAAGAACGGTGTGGATGTTCGCCTGAACACCCGTGTCAGTGCAGACGACCTGAAAGCCGGTGGCTTTGATGAGGTGGTTATGGCCACGGGTGTCGAGCCCCGTACCCCCGATATCGAAGGTATCGATCATCCGAAGGTGATCGGTTACCTGGATGCCCTGCTTGGGCGCAAGCCGGTGGGCCAGCGTGTAGCGGTAATCGGTGCCGGCGGTATCGGCTTTGATGTGTCCGAATTTATCGTGCACCAGGGCGAATCGCCGTCCCTGAACACCGAACACTTCATGAAAGAGTGGGGTGTGGACCTGACCGTGGCGCATCGTGGCGGCATTCAGGGCGTGCAGCCGGAAGTACCGGCCCCGGCCCGAGAAGTGTTCCTGCTGCAGCGCAAGGCGTCCAAGGTCGGCAAGAACCTGGGCAAGACCACCGGTTGGATTCACCGGACATCCCTGAAGAACCGCAATGTGCAGATGGTCCCGGGTGTGTCTTACCGCAAGATCGATGACGAAGGCCTGCACATCACGGTTACGCCCAAGGGCGCGGAGCAGGGCGAAGACAAGCTGTTGCCGGTGGATACCATCATCGTGTGTGCCGGCCAGGAGCCATTGCGCGAACTGCAGGCAGATCTTGAAGCCGCAGGCCTGCCGGTGCACCTGATTGGTGGTGCCGATGTGGCCGCCGAGCTGGACGCCAAGCGGGCGATTGACCAAGGCAGCCGCCTGGCGGCGGAGATCTGATCACAAATCGTTGCAGTTTTTCTCTGTGTTTTGGGGCCGGTCTGGCTAGACTATGGAAATCCGGCAAGGGGGTAGGGAACCCTCAGGCCGGCCCTGTCGTTCGAATAACAAGTTTGAAGCATGGAGAAGGTTGATGGTCAGTACCACCCAGGCAGCCGAAGGTAATTCGGCCGTTTTCTTGATGGATGGTAGTCAGGTGTCCCGGCAGATGCGTTGGTCTGAGTTCGGGGCCTTTCTGGATGGTTATGTCGGGCTTTCGGACCTTGCCGAAACCGATGTGCGGGCTGTCCTCGTTAACCTTAATCCTGATCTGACGGTCACCTCCCTGGTGTTCTTCCGCATCTGGTTTGATGAAGAAGGGCGGGCCGACAGCAGCTGGAATGTGCCCATCGAAGCGCTGGCCGAAAAAGGTGCCAAAGGTCCTGACCTGGGTGGTGGAGCCATCCGGCTGGTGTGTCGCAGTCTGTGTCCGGACCCGGCCTATATCGAGCAACTCTGGGACCCGGACATGACCCCGGGCAGCAACCATTTCCACACAATCCGCAAGGCCGTTGAAGCCAATACCCTGCATTTTCGTAAAGTAGAGCCGGCCGAGGAAAACATCCCGGTTCTAACCAATTCGTCTTCTGCGACCACAGACGAGCGGGTGGATCTCGAGCGTGCCCGGCTTGCCCAGGTGTTGAGGGAACAGCGGCTGCGGATCAAGACCCTGCAGAGTGTGCAGCGGGATGCGCTATCGGACCTGCAGCGGGAGCATCGCCTGGAGATGCAGGCTTTACGGTCTGAGATGACCGGACTCGAGCAGAAGCACGAACGCCTTCGGGTGAGCAATGAGCAGCTTAAGCAGCGTTTGCAGGAACGCAACGAACAGTACCTGGCCTTGCAGGAACAGCTTGGCGATGGAACCTCAACCTCGGCTGAGACCGAAAGCGGAAAAGCCGATGCCGAGACGGTTCTGTTAAGGGATCAGCTGGAACGCAAAGAGCGGGAACTGGAGCTGCGTGAGGAAAAGCTGATTGCCCTGGAACGGGAAAACCACGAATTGAAGAACCGGCAGGTGCCGGAGGATTCGCTGCTGGATCAGCTGCGAAACCAGGTGGTGTTCCTTGTGGCCTATCATCCTGGCGTTGGCCATATCACCCTGCCATACGACGACATCGAAACTTATTTCTCCAACCCCCAGGCCTACGCGGCGGAGCAGTGCGGCATGAATGAAGCCGCCTACAGGGAGTGGATGGCGCACTATGAGAACCCGGTGTGTACCCATGCCGATGACAGCGGCACTCCGTGCGGCGAGCCGGTGATGAGGGTTACCCAGCCCGCAGATTTCGAGGCTGGCAAAGACGACCGCTGCGAGCAGCACAAGGCCTGACCCCGCGAAGTTTTTTCAGTATCCGCCCGAGTTTCGTTAAACTGTGGGTCTGTTCGTTCAGGGCAGAGCCGGCAAAGGCCGGTTTTGTCACATTCAGACACCGCGGGATACTTCATGGACCAGTTCAGGAATATCGGGATTATCGGGCGTATGGGCAGCGTCAAGGTAGTTGAGACGCTGCGGCAGCTAAAGCAGTATCTGACTGCCAACAGCTACCACGTCATCATCGAGGAAGACACGGCTACCATGATTCCGGGCCACGGCCTGCAGGTAGCCAGCAAGAAACTCCTCGGTGAAATCTGTGACCTGGTGATTGTGGTGGGCGGTGACGGCAGTCTGCTGGGCGCAGCCCGGGAACTGGCGAAGTCCAAGATTCCGATTCTCGGGGTCAACCGCGGCCGGCTCGGGTTTCTCACCGATATCTCACCGAACGACCTGGAAGAGCGGCTGGCTGAAGTGCTGGCTGGCAACTACATCGAAGAATCCCGGTTCCTGCTGGACGGCCACGTTGAGCGCAATGGCCAGCCTCTGGGCTACGGCTCGGCCCTGAATGACGTGGTGCTGCACCCGGGTAAATCCACCCGGATGATCGGCTTTGACCTGTTTATCGATGGTCACTTTGTCTACAGCCAGCGTTCCGATGGCCTGATTGTGGCAACGCCTACGGGCTCCACGGCTTATTCCCTGTCTGCCGGCGGGCCGATTATGCATCCCAAGCTGGATGCCGTGGTGCTGGTGCCCATGTTCCCCCACACCCTGAGCAGCCGTCCGATCGTGGTAGACGGCAAGAGTGAAATCAAACTGGTGATTGGTGAAACCAACGAAACCTATCCCCAGGTCAGCTTTGATGGCCAGATGAACATTGCCTGTGCGCCCGGCGATATCATCCGGATCACCAAGAAGCCCTTCAAGATCCGTCTGATTCACCCGACCGATCACAACTTCTATGCCACCTGCCGCGACAAGCTCGGGTGGGCAAGTGAAATAGCAGCGAGTTGAGTATGGCGGGCTACGATATTATTGGCGACATCCATGGTTGCGCCAACACACTGGAGCGGCTGCTGGATCAGCTCGGGTACCGCAAGGTTAACGGGGTCTACCGGCACCGGAAACGGCAGGCAATCTTTATCGGTGACATAATCGATCGCGGCCCCCGTATCCGCGAATCCCTGCACCTGGTGCGCGACATGGTAGAGCACGGTGCTGCCAGGATTGTCATGGGTAACCATGAGTACAACGCGCTGGGTTACTGCACCCGCGCCCGCCCGGGCAGTGGCAAGCAGTTCCTGCGGGAGCACAACCCACGGCATGACCGCCTGATCAAGGAAACCCTTGAGCAGTTTGATGCGTATCCCCACGAGTGGAATGAATTTCTGGAGTGGTTCTATACCATTCCACTGTTCATTGATGACGAGGATTTCCGGGTAGTGCATGCCTGCTGGGATCAGGGCCTGATCGACCAGTTCCGGCAGAGCCAGGGCGGTGCCTGCATTGACGAGGATTTCCTGCATGCCTCTGCGGCCATCGAGTCTTTTGCCGGGCAGGTGATGGATACCCTGTTGCGGGGAACCGACCTGCGCTTGCCGGAAGGTATGTCGATTACCGGCAAGGACGGTTACGTGCGGGAGTTTTTCCGCACCAAGTTCTGGGCCGATGATCCGAAAACCTATGCCGATGTGGTGTTCCAGCCCGACCCGCTGCCGCCGGAAGTAGCCCGCATGGAGCTGACCGACGCCGAGTACCGGCAGCTGATCACCTATCCGCTGGATGCGCCCCCGGTGTTTGTGGGCCATTACTGGATGGATAGTGCACCGGCACCGCTGAAGGCTAACGTGGCGTGCATCGATTACAGTGCGGTGAAGTACGGCAAGCTGGTGGCCTACCGGATGGACGGTGAAGAGGTGTTGTCGAAAGACAAGTTTGTCTGGGTGCATGTAGACCGGCCGGAACAGCCGGATTACCCCACCAGTGAAGACAGTGTGGCACGCTGAGGCGGGGAGAGCAGGTGGATAACGAAAGGTCTTACCCGATTACCCCGGACGGCCGCTGGCAGCCCGCGCCTCGCCACGCCCCGTTTGTGATCACAACCATAGTGATCGCGGTGGTGATGGTGTGGTTTACCGGCATGGGCCAGAATGCCCTGGCGGCCAACCTGATGTTTGTGGACCCCAGGTCCTTCGGCTGGGAGGTGTTCAGCACGTTTGGCGGGCGGCTGGATGCCTTGTCGGCATCGCTGGCGGGTGGTCAGGTCTGGCGCCTGATTACCCCGGACTTCCTGCACTTCAGCTGGACCCACATCATCTTCAACTCGGTGATGCTGTGGTTTTTGGGCAGCCAGGTTGAATGGATAGACGGCCGTGCCCGGCTGGCGGTGCTGTTTGTGGTGGCAAGCCTGCTGTCCAACGGCCTGCAGTACCTGGTGTCCGGCCCGCTGTTTGGCGGCTTGTCGGGCGTGGTGTACGGCGTTCTGGGTTACTGCTGGATGAGCCAGCGCAGGCGCCCGAGGTTCCAGTTTCCGCCGGCCCTGGTCACTTTCGCCCTGGTGTGGATGGTGATCGGCTTTACCCCGCTGCCGGAAATGCTGGGCCTCGGCCGTATGGCCAACGAAGCCCACCTGGGCGGTTTTGTGGCAGGGTTGCTGGTGGCCGCGTTGTCGCCATTGCGGGGCAAGCGCTGGCGATAAGCCAAAAAAAAGCCCCACCGAAAGGTGGGGCATAAAAAGAGCGTTTAGCTCCTGATGAGAGAGACCAAATGATACGACCGTCTGTCATTTGGTGGGGTAATGATAATTGTTATCATTTGCGCCTGTCAAACGGATTTGCCGATTTTTCAATGAACAAATTTTCAGGAGGTGGGCAATGACCTACGAAGAGTTGATCGAGCGGCTGGATCCGAACGTGTACCGCAATCTGAAGCAGGCGATTGAGCTGGGCAAGTGGCCGGACGGCCGTGCCATGACCCGTGAGCAGCGGGAAATCAGCCTGGAAGCGGTGATCTATTACGAAGAAAAGCACAAGGTTCCGGAAGAGCAGCGTGTCGGCTACCTGGACCGGGGTGAAAAGGCCGGTACCGCTTGTGACCCGTCAGTGCAGTTCCGCAAAGACCGCCAGAACGGCAACGATGTTGACCCGGACCAGTTTGTCGAGGTCAAGGTTTGAACGATTCCATTGATGTAACCGGCCGCCTGCGCAAGATGCCGGCCGAAGCCGGCGACCCGGTAACCTATACCCTGGCGGTGGGTGATGCCCGCATTGCCCTGAATGACCTGATGGGGCGAAAGGTACGGATCGATTTCGAGGGTGTGATTCGCTGTATCCATTGCGATCGCACCACCAAGAAGAGTTTCAACCAGGGCTACTGTTACCCCTGTTTCCGTAAGCTCGCAGCCTGCGACAGCTGCATCATGAGCCCGGAAAAATGCCATTTTCACCTGGGCACCTGCCGGGAGCCGGAATGGGGCGAAGCCAACTGCATGGTAGAGCATGTGGTGTATCTGGCGAATTCCAGTGGCTTGAAGGTAGGCATTACCCGGGGCTCGCAGGTGCCGACACGCTGGATTGATCAGGGCGCGATGACCGCTATCCCTATGCTCAGGGTTTCCAGCCGTTACCTTTCCGGGCTAGTGGAGGTGGCGTGCAAGAGCCATGTGGCCGATCGCACCAACTGGCGGGCTATGCTCAAGGGCGATGTGCCGGAGCTGGACCTGGTGCAGGAGCGCGAGCAGCTGCTGGAACTGATCGAAGGCGACCTGGCGCAATTGCGTGCAGAGCATGGCGAAGACAGCATCCGGATTGTGGATGAAGCCTCACTTGGGCTGGGTTATCCGGTTCAGGTATGGCCGGCCAAGGTGAAAACCCATAATCTGGATAAAACGCCGGAAGTAGAAGGGCTGCTTGAAGGTATCAAGGGGCAGTACCTGATGCTGGACACCGGGGTGATCAATATCCGCAAATTTACCGGTTACGAAGTCCGGTTCCGGGTTCTCGACTGAACCCGCCATGTCTTTTGTCTGGAGAGTATGAATGCGAACCAACCAGCCACAAACCATTTACCTGAGTGAATACAAGGTTCCTGCGTACCTGGTTGACCACGTGGATCTGCGTTTCGAATTGTTTGAAGAGGGTGCCCGGGTGCACAGCACCTTGTCTGTGCGTCGTAACCCTGAGTCGGCAGACGCCGGGGCCCCCCTGTTCCTGCACGGCGACAGCCTGAAGCTGGAGTCAGTGGCCCTGAATGGCTCAGCGCTGGCTGCCGGTGATTTCGAAGATCGTGGCGATGCGCTGATCGTGCCTTCGGTGCCGGAGCAATTCGAATTGCAGGTGGTCACCTGGATTGAGCCGCAGAACAACACCCGGCTGGAAGGTTTGTACAAGTCCTCCGGAATGTTCTGTACCCAGTGCGAGGCCGAGGGCTTCCGTTGCATCACTTTCTACCCGGACCGCCCGGATGTGATGGCCCGGTTCCGCACCCGGATTGAAGCGGATAGAGGCGCCTACCCGGTACTGTTGTCTAACGGTAACCCGGTAGAGCAGGGCGAGCTCGAAAACGGCCGCCACTTTGTCACCTGGGAAGACCCGTTCCCCAAGCCGGCTTATCTGTTCGCGCTGGTTGCCGGAGACCTGGTAGAGAAAAAAGACACCTTCACCACCTGTTCCGGCCGTAACATTGACCTGCGAATGTACGTGGAGCCCCGCAACGCGCAGAAGTGCGATTTCGCCATGGACGCCCTCAAGCGCTCCATGCGCTGGGATGAAGACGTCTACGGCCGCGAATACGACCTGGATATCTTCATGATCGTGGCGGTGGATGACTTCAACATGGGGGCCATGGAAAACAAGGGCCTGAATATTTTCAATTCCTCCTGCGTGCTGGCCAGCCAGGACACGGCGACCGACGCCACCTTCCAGCGCATCGAGGCCATCGTCGCCCACGAGTACTTCCACAACTGGTCCGGCAACCGGGTCACCTGTCGTGACTGGTTCCAGCTGAGCCTGAAGGAAGGCTTCACCGTGTTCCGGGATTCCCAGTTCTCCGCCGACATGGGATCGCCCACGGTTAAGCGCATTGAAGACGTTACCCTGCTGCGTACCGCTCAGTTCGCCGAAGATGCCGGCCCCATGGCCCATCCGGTGCGGCCCGCGTCGTACATGGAAATCTCCAATTTCTACACCCTGACCATCTACGAGAAAGGGGCAGAAGTGGTGCGGATGATTCACAACCTGCTGGGCGACGAAATGTTCCGCAAGGGCAGTGATCTGTACTTCGAGCGCCACGATGGCCAGGCGGTGACCACAGGCGATTTCGTCAAGGCCATGGAAGATGCCTCCGGCCGTGACCTGAGCCAGTTCCGGTTGTGGTACGAGCAGGCAGGCACGCCGGTGGTTAGCGTGGAAGACGACTACGACGCCGATAAAGGCGTGTATGGCCTGACCATCCGCCAGAACATTCCCGACACGCCGGGGCAGACCAACAAGAAGCCGCAGCATATTCCGTTCGCCATGGGCCTGCTGGACAGCGAAGGCCAGCCGTTGCCGCTGAATATCAGCGCTGGTCAACAGGACGGCCCGCTGGAGCGGGTGCTGGAGCTGACTGAGGCCGAGCACCGTTTCGAATTTCACGGCCTGGCCGAACGGCCAGTGCCGTCACTGTTGCGGGATTTCTCGGCGCCGGTGCGGGTGCAGTATCCGTGGAGCCGGGAACAGCTGTTGTTCCTGATGAGCCACGATCCGGACGGCTTCAATCGCTGGGATGCGGGCCAGCGCCTGGCCGTGGACGTTATCCAGTCTCTGGTGGGTGCGCCGGAGCAGGCTGAAGTTGAACCGCGGCTGGCGGCTGCCTACCGTAAATTACTGAACGATGCGTCTATGGACCAGGCACTGGTGGCCAAGATGCTGTTGCTGCCGTCGGAAGCCTACCTGGTAGAACTGGCAGAGCAGGCCGATGTGCCGGCTATCCATGCGGCCCGGGAGCGGGTGTTGAAGCACCTGGCTGAAGAGCTGAAAGACGACCTTTTGGCTTGTTACCAGCGCAACCAGGAGCAGGGCGATTATCAGCTGGGCCCGGATGCCATTGCCCGTCGTAGCCTGTGTAATACCGCACTGGGCTGGTTGATGAGTATTGATGATGAGCGGGCCCGGGAGCTGGCGTTAGAGCAGTTCCGCAGTGCAGACAATATGACGGATCGCCTGGGTGCCTTGCGGGCGCTGGTCAATTCCGGCTTTGCAGAAGATCGTCAACAGGCCCTCGAGAGCTTCTACCAGCGCTTCAGCGATGATCCGCAGGTGGTGGAGCTCTGGTTCTCGGTTCAGGCATCGAGTAGCCAGGCCGGTCAGTTACGGCACATCCTGCAGCTGCTGGAGCATCCGGCGTTTGACTGGAAAAACCCGAACAAGGTGCGCTCCGTAGTGGGTGTGTTCGCCGGCCAGAACCTGGCGGCCTTCCATAACCCCGATGGCAGTGGCTATCAGTTCCTGGCCGGGCAGGTTTGCCGCCTGGATGACAGCAACCCGCAGATTGCCTCCCGCCTGATAACGCCGTTAACGCGCTGGCGGAAGTTCGCACCTGCCTACTCCAGCAAGATGAAAGCGGCTTTGGAAGGTATCCGGGACAAAGATAACCTGTCCCGTGACCTGTACGAAGTTGTGCACAAGAGCCTGGCAGGCTGACCAGCTGGCGGGGCCCGTGCCAGGCGCGCGGGCCCGCGCCGGCTGTGTATCTGTATGTGTTTTTTCCACCGTCGTCACACCCTGATACAAAATCGCACTTTCGGTCGATAGACAATGTTGCTCATTCGGCTAATCTGTTGGAAAGTCTGCGATTGCATCAGACGATAACAATAAAGCCCGACAGAGGCTTCCAGACGGAAAGGTTGCACAATGAGATACAACAAAAACGTTCTATTGGGTGGGCTGCTGGCTGCTTCCTTCGCCGCATTCCCCGTTTACGCTGCTGTGTCTGCTTCAGAAGCAGCACGGCTGGGTAATGATCTGACCCCTTTCGGTTCGGTTAAGGCCGGAAACGCCGATGGCACCATCCCGGCGTGGGACGGTGGCCTGACAGAGCCTCCGGCCGGCTATCAGGGCAGTGGCCAACACCATATCAACCCGTTTCCGAACGACCAGGTGCTGTTCACCATCAATGCGTCCAACATGGACCAGTACAGCGAGCACCTGACCGATGGCCTGAAGGCCATGTTTGAAACCTACCCGACCACCTTCCAGATTCCGGTTTACCAGTCCCGCCGTACCCATGCGGTTCCTGACTGGGTTGCCGAGAATACCCGCAAGAACGCGGTGAATGCGGAAATTGTGGGTGAATCCGAGGGCCTGGAAGGCGCCTTCGGTGGCTATCCTTTCCCGATCCTGCATGGCAATAACGAAGAAAAAGCCTGGCAGGTGATCTGGAACCACCTGACCCGCTGGCGCGGTATTTCACTGACCCGCCGTTCCAGTGAAGTGGCCGTGCAGCCCAACGGCGACTACGGCCTGGTGACATCCCAGCAGGAAGCCTTTTTCAACTTCTACAGCCCCGAAGGCAGTGAAAAAGATCTCGATAACATCATTTTCTACTACCTGTCTTTCACCCAGTCTCCGCCCCGCCTTGCCGGTGGTGCGATCCTGGTTCATGAAACCCTGAACCAGATCGTCAGCCCCCGTAATGGCTGGGGTTATAACGCCGGGCAGCGCCGTGTGCGCCGGGCACCCAACCTGGGTTACGACTCCCCGATCGCGGCGGCCGATAACCTTCGGACGGCCGACGACACCGATATTTTCAACGGTGCCATGAATCGCTATAACTGGAATTACGAAGGGGTGCGGGAAATCTACGTGCCCTACAACAACTACAAGATTGGCGAAAAGGGCACTCCGTATTCCGAGATTCTGGGTATTTCCCACCTGAATCCTGACCTTACCCGCTGGGAATTGCACCGGGTGCACGTGGTTGAAGCCACCCTCAAGGATGGTGAGCGCCACATCTACGCCAAGCGTCGTTTCTATGTCGATGCCGACAGCTGGAACACTCTGCTGCTCGACCAGTACGACGGCCGTGGTGAGCTCTGGCGCGTAACCATGGGTATCGCTAAGAACTATTACGACATGCCGGGTGTATGGAGTGCGCTGGATGTGTATCACGACCTCCAGGCACGCCGGTACCATGTGCTGGGCCTTGATACGGAAGAGCCCAATACCCGCGTGTTCACTGACGACGTCCCCAGTAAGCGGTACTTCTCGCCGGCTTCCCTGCGCAGACGAAGTGTACGCTGAGCTCTGGCGCGGATTCGGTTCCGCGCCAGCAGTTTCTTGTTTTAACCAACGTAAAGGCAATCTGAATGGCTAATAGGTTCATGTGCGAGACACTGGGTCCTGCCTGTCTGGGCCTCTCCATGACATTGGCAGCACCTGCAGCGTTTGCGCTGGCAGACATCATCGAGACTCCGGCGCTTATGTCCGGGCTGGCCCAGGAATCTCTGCTTAACGACGCCACACGGGCGGGTGATCGCATCGTTGCGGTGGGTGAGCGGGGTCATGTGATTTACTCCGATGATGAAGGGCAAACCTGGACCCAGGCACAGGTGCCTGTTTCTGTGACCCTGAACGCCGTGGATTTCGGCAGCGACAGCAGTGGCTGGGTGGTCGGTCACAGTGGCGTGGTGCTGCATTCGTCAGATGCCGGTGCAACCTGGCAACTGCAGCTTGATGGACTTCAGGCGGCAGAGCTGGTGATTGGAAGCCGGGAAGAACAGATTGCTGCAATGGAAGATCGCATTGAGCAAGCTCCGGAAGCCGAGAAGGGCGACCTGGAGTGGGCTCTTGATGACCTGGTCTTTGCGCTGGAAAACGCCCAGTCAGACATGGACATCGGCCCGGTGAACCCGCTGCTGGATGTCTGGTTTGAAGACGACCAGCACGGTTTGGTGGTAGGTGCCTACGGCATGGCCCTGCGCACGCAGGATGGCGGTGAAACCTGGGACGACATCGCGCCGAGCCTGCGCAACCCCCAGAACTTTCACCTTAACAGTGTTGCCCAGGTGACTGGTGGCGCACTGGTCATAGTGGGTGAGGCTGGCCAGGTTCACGTTTCAGTGGATAACGGAGAATCCTGGGAGCGGCGCGAAAGCCCATACGACGGTTCACTGTTTGGTGTGATGGGCACCGGCAAGATTAACGAAATCCTGACCTTTGGTCTGCGAGGCAACACCCTGTTGTCTACCGACCTTGGCCGCAGCTGGACCATGGTTCCGAATGAGGGTAAGACCACTCTTAACAACGGTGCGGTTGCGGATGACGGCAGGATTACCCTTGTGGGCAACAGCGGCGCGGTTCTGATGAGCAGCAACGGCGGTGAAAGTTTCCGCGCGCACTTCCGGAACGACCGGGAGGGTGTCATGGGTGTGGTTCCCCTGGCTGGAACCAATCTTCTTCTGGTAGGCGAGGGCGGTGTGAAATTCTCCGACGCTCGCGGCCGGAACCTGAAATAACGCCCTGGTGTGGCATCAACGGATTTAATGGATAGAGGGGTTTTTTAATGTCTGACCCGATGCATGACAGGGGTGAACATTACCTGACAACGCCCAAGGCGGAGCCGTTCCTTGAGCGTTTGATCTTTAACAACAGAGCGCTGATTCTTGTCGCGTTCTTTGTGCTGACGCTGTTTCTTGGCTACAACGCCGTCAAGATCCAGCCGGATGCCAGTTTTGAAAGGATGATCCCGCTGGAGCATCCGTACATTGTGAATATGCTTGAGCACCGGGATGACCTGGAAAACCTGGGTAACTTCGTGCGAATTGCCGTTGCCGTTGATGAAGGCGACATCTTCACGGCCGAGTACATGGAAACCCTGAAACAGATCACTGATGAGATGTTCTATCTCAACGGTGTTGACCGCTCCGGGCTCAAGTCGCTGTGGACATCCAACGTCCGCTGGGTTGAGGTTACCGAACAGGGCTTCCAGGGTGGTACCGTTATTCCGGACACCTATGACGGCACCCGTGACAGCCTGGAGCAGTTGCGCCAGAACGTATTGCGCTCGAACGAAGTGGGTCGTCTGATTTCCGACAATTTCCGCTCCACCATCGTGTATGCCCCCCT
>CAYUNQ010000019.1:0-18897 GCA_964446185.1 uncultured Marinobacter sp.
TGATGCAGTACAGCATGACCCTGTTGCTGCATCGCACCGAAAAGGCCCTGGACGAATTCCTGAAGAACCTGCCGAACCGGCCGGTTGCCATGGCGCTGCGAGCGGTGACCCTGCCGCTGGGGCGTCGCTGGGCTGAGCCGGGCGACGAGCTGACCGGTAAACTGGCGCAAAGCATCAGTACCGATACACCGGTACGGAACAAGCTGTTGGAAGGTGCCTGGACCACCGCCGGTGACGGCGATGTGGTCAACCCGGTGGCTCAGTACAACAGCCTGCTCAAGGATTACAGAAAGGCAGAGCAGCTGTACCGGAAGGCTTCCAAGGCCTATGCCAAGGGCGAGCTGCCGATGACCGCCCTGCATCCGGAGGAGCGGTTCGAGGCCGCTCTGGAAGCGGGTATTTTCAGCCAGGAAGAAGCGGATTTCATGCGTGAGTATGAAGCGCTGGTACTGGAAATGCTGACCGTGGACGATTTCCCGTTTGATGAGTTTGCCCGCAACAAGGATACGCTGATTGATCACAACCCTGCCTGAGGTAACTGGCTGATATGTGGCTTTCGGTAGTTGCCGTCAGTATTGGCGCCGTGGTCGGCGCCAACCTGCGCTGGGCCCTGAGTCTCTGGCTGAATGCCAGTTACCATGCCATTCCGTGGGGCACCCTGGTGGCCAATCTCAGCGGCGGCTGGCTGGTCGGTCTGCTAATGGGTTTTTTTACCCACAGCAGCGCCCTGGCCCCGGAGTGGCGGCTATTTGCGGTAACCGGCCTGTGCGGTGCCCTGACGACCTTCTCGGCGTTCTCGCTGGAAATGTTCGCGGCCCTGCAGGAAGGCAAGTGGGCGATGGCGCTGACCGGCATTCTGGCCCACGTGCTCGGCACTATCCTGATGACCGCCCTGGGCTTCTGGACGTTCACTCTGTTCAGGGGCTGAGCCGGCCGGGGGTGCAGGTTTCGGTCTTGGTATCACTACCTACATAAATTCTTGCATTTGCCCTTGGCAAGCCGGAATTTCAGGAGTAGAGTGATTCCTGAAGGAAAGATTAGCAGAGCAGTTCATGAATAAGACGTACCTCCGCAGTTAGCAGTGCCGTCCTGTTTTTGATCCCGCGAGTTCAGTTTTTCCGTAACACGCTGACCAGCACCAGAATGGTGTGTGGCAGCAGATAAAATGATTGATTTCAGGAAGTTTACGTATGTCTACTGTTACCGGTACTGTTAAGTTCTTCAACGAAGCAAAAGGCTTTGGCTTTATCACTCGTGAAGGCGGCCCGGACGTATTTGTTCACTACAGCGCCATCCAAGGCTCTGGTTTCAAGACCCTGGCCGAAGGTCAGCAGGTTGAGTTCACCGTAACTCAGGGCCAGAAGGGTCCTCAGGCGGAGAACGTTGTTCCGCTGTAATCTGTAAAGATTCAGGAACATCAGAAAAAGGCAGCTACGGCTGCCTTTTTTCGTTGTGAATTGCCGGTTTTGTCAGTCCGCAAAAATCCGTTGATAAAACTGCAGGGTGCCATCCCATGAGCGGCGGGCTGCGTCTTCGTCATAACCAACCGGCATGTTGAATTTCTCGGCGAACTCCCCGGCGCCCGGGTTGGTGAAGGAATGCAGAACGCCCGGAAAGCTGGTCAGGGTCAGATCCACCCCGGCATCCTGCATTTCCCGCACCAGGCCGGCCACCTGTTCTGACGGAACCATGGGGTCGGCCCCACCAGTGTAGACCTGAACCTGGGCTTTGACCTTGCCGGCTTCAGCCAGCAGCGGGCTGGCCAGGGCCCCGTGGTAACTTACTACGCCATCCAGGTCTACGCCCATCCGGGCCATGTTCAGTACCACCGCGCCGCCAAAGCAATAGCCCTGGGCCGCGATTTTGCCGGGGTCTACGGATTCGTGGTTCTGCAGCAGTTCTTTCGCTTTCATAAAGCGGGCTTTCACCTGATCCAGATCCCTGGTGGCCTCTTTCATGAACTCCTGGGCGGTATCCGGGTGCTCCGCCAGTTTGCCTTCGCCGTACATGTCCAGGGCAAAGGCGGTATAGCCAGCGGCAGCCAGCTGTTCCGCCTGTTCCCGGACAAAGTCGTTATGGCCCCACCACTCATGTACCAGAAGAATGCCCGGCTTTTTACCATCGGCTTCATCATCCCAGGCCAGATAGCCGCTGAAGGTCTGGCCGTCGAGGGTGTATTCCACGGTTTCAGTGCGCAGCTCTGAGTGCACGCTGGTGCTGGCGATGGCGAGTGTCAGCGCGGCGACTGAGCGTTTGTTCGCGATTTTTTTCATGGCTGTTGCTGCTCCTGTTAATCAAGAACTAAACGATATGAGAACGCCGGGCTTTGAATAAAATGGCATCAAACGCGCCTTTTACCCCCGGTATTCTTGACTATAGTTAAGATCAGGAACGGTTGTAAGCCTGAGCTTGTTTGGGCGCCGTGTATCCCCATACCAACAACAGCAATAATGCGGGGTGGTCTATGCTCCTGTCACATGCGTTTGGTCTCTTTACTCACCCTGGCCAGGAGTGGGTATCCATAAGAAAAGAACACGAAAACCCAACCAGGCTATACGTCGCCTATATTGCCATTCTGGCCGCCATTGCTCCGGTCTGTGCCTACATTTCCACTGTTCATTTTGGCTGGTCGGTGGGCAGCGAGCGGATTATCAAACTGGCAGAAATCAGTGCGGTCCAGATGTGCGTCCTCACTTACATCGCCATGCTGGTTGGGGTGTTTGCATTGGGCTATGCCATTAACTGGATGGCCAAAACCTACGGAGCCAAGGAAGAACACGTGCCCTCCAACGGCATTGCCCTGGCCGCATACTCTTGCACGCCGCTGTTTCTGGCCGGCTTTGCCCTGCTGTATCCGGTGCCCTGGTTCAATGCGGCGGTGTTTCTGGTGGCAGCCTGCTATGGCGCCTGGCTGATGTACGACGGCCTGCCCATTGTGATGGGCATCGAGAAGGATCAGGCGGTCATGTACGGTGGCGCCTTGCTGACCGTAGCCTTAGTGATTCTGGTATCTACCCGGGTGGGCTCTGTGCTTCTCTGGAATCTGGGGGTGGGGCCGGTCTTTATAAGCGGATAACCGGCTTGGGTAGTCGTTGGACAAAAACGGGAGCTTCGGCTCCCGTTTTACGTTTCAGGTTGCCTGGAGGGCACCGCAAGCCGCGCTCCGCAGACCGCTCAAGGCAGCCCGCGGGTAATTACGGAAGGGTCGCCGCGGCCTTCCACCGCAGCCAGTTCGGCACTGGACAGCCAGGCTCCGGGGGGCTTGTCCAGTACCGCCGCGCAGGCGGCCAGGGTATGGCCCCAGGAGCAGCGGTTCGCAAAGAGCATACCGCTTTCGTTCAGGGTTCCGCCCCGGTTGATGTAACCCAGCACCCTGGAGTGGGCTGGTCGGGGAAGCAGGTTGTGCAAATGTCCCCGGAATACTTCCGGGCGCATGTGGGTAAGGGCCACCCGCCGCTGCAGGCGTTCCGGGAACAGCCGCTCTCGTTCGAATTCGCTCAGGCAGTACTCTGCCTCGTGAGGGTCCCTGGGCTGGCGGAAGCGGCCGGGCTCCTGCAGGTAGACCAGCCGGAATGCGGTGCCGGTTTCCCGCAGTCGTTCGCAGGCCCGGATGGCTTCAGAAAACTGGTAGGCTCCGTTGGCAATCAGCAGTATCGGCTCCTCG
Organism: uncultured Marinobacter sp.; assembly: GCA_964446185.1. Lineage (GTDB taxonomy): Bacteria > Pseudomonadota > Gammaproteobacteria > Pseudomonadales > Oleiphilaceae > Marinobacter. The sequence goes on from CAYUNQ010000019.1 coordinate 3,665, forward strand.
CCGGTGGAGGTGTCTTCGTCGACCACCAGGGCGCCGTGCCGGGCCAGGGTCTCGGCCTCGCTGGCATTGAACACGCAGGGCCGATCCCGTTTCGGAATGACCATGCAGCTGATCCGGCCCCGCTCACTGAAAACCGAAGGCAGCACCGCCAGAGTGCTGTTGTAGTCGGCCGGGAAGAGCACCCGGGAGACGTCGCTCATCTCGCCCATCATGGCTTCACAGAAGGTGGTGTCCTGGTGTGACTGCTCGTTCTTGCCGTTCTCCCAGGTATGGGAGGTGGCAATCACCGGAAAGCCCAGCCAGCGGGCGGGCCGGCCAATTTCTTTCTGGTGTCGGGCAAAAATCAGCTCCTGCCGGATGGCGCCGAGCATTTTCACGCAGAAGGCTTCGTAGCTGGCCACCAGGTTCAGTCCGGCCTTGTTGGCAAGGCAGGCGGAAACCACCGCCTCTTCGTTCAGGGCAGTGATGATCTTGCCGTGGATATCTTCCTGATGGTTTTCCGGGTCGTTCACCCGGTGTTTCAGGTCGGCGAGGATGCCGGTCAGCCGGTTACTGGCCAGTTCGTCGGGATTGCCGACCCGGGGGCGCAACTCCGGGTTGTCTTGTACCAGTGCCCGGAAGAACTCATCCACCGCAGACATCGGTGAGTTCGGGTTCTGTCCCCAGGGCAGTGCCGGTATTCTGGGAGCCGGTGGATTGCGGGTGGCCAGCGCATGGTCCCGCTCCAGGGGGCGTTGCTGCAGGGCGTGTTCGTTCAGCTGGGTGACGGCATGCTGGAGTTCTGTGGGATCAACCCACAGCGGCGCGATATGCTGATGGAACAATTCCCGGGCACGGGCGTCCAGACGCGGACTGCCCGGCAGCGGCAGGTTATGGGCGGCGTTCAGTCCGGCACCATAAAAGCCGAAGCCCTTGACGGTTTCGGCAATGCCGTAGGGTACGCGCACGGGGTAAGCGGCTTTACCTTTCAGGGCCGCCTCGCCCCTGGCCGCCAGCGCCAGCTCCATTTCGTGCAGGGCGCAGACATAGGCTGCCGGGTCTTTGCCGTCAAAGCGGAAGGGCGCAAAACCCTGATTTTCAAGGTGCTGTTCAAAGCGCTCGAGGCCTTCACGGGTGCCCAGTTCGGTACGCTGTTCGATCCGGCGACCGTTGGCAATCATTACCGGCATAACCAGGCCGCAATCTTCGGCCCGCCACCAGCGGGGTATCCAGTCGCTGCCCTTTTGCTCCTCGGCGGCGCCGTCAGACAGGAAGGCCACCAGGGACTCGCCGGGTAACGGCATGTGGGCATACTGCAGTTCAGCGAATCCGAGATAACCACCTTCGATGATGCCGCCGGCCGTATGTGGATTGACATGGCTGCCCAGCGGTACGGCCATGGAGCCGTCAGGCTTCTGCCGGTAGCTGTAGAAATCCGATGCCAGCCGGGACAGGCCATCTGAAGTCTGGTAACGGGTTTTCTGCTCAGGATGCAGGTTGCCGGTCAGCACGTTGATCGCATCGACAGCCGCCACGCAGTGACCTTGCCCCATCAGCCAGCTTCGGGTTCGCCCGGTCAGGTTGTTCAGGGCCAGGTAGGCGGCATAGGCCGGCACCATGTTCAGGGCGCCGCCGGTATGGCCTTCCGGTGAGGTTTTGAAATCTTTGGGCTCAAGAGGTGCGCCAGCGATATCCACCCGATTGCAGTAGCTCATATGCACCACCAGCCACAGGCCGGCACTGGCCAGCCGGTCCAGCGCGATCAGTTTGCGGTACACGCTGTCGGCATCCGGCTGCAGGCCGGCGGCTACCAGTTTTTGTGCCAGCGCCTGGACCTGACTGGCGGTGGTTTCGGAGTGCCGGATAACGCCATAGCCTTGCTGCCAGCATTGAAACACCGGGCTGGTAGCAGCGGCGCCTGGTGTTGTGATCTGTTCGTTGGGCGAAGACATAGCCGGCCTCCATGACATTGATAATTGTCAGTGGAGTGTAAGGCTAGTGCAGGGTGGGGCCATTGATACAGGTCATTGGTGCCAGTTTCTGTTGGTGGCCTGCTGTTCTTCGGGGGACACTAAGGCTGGACGGCGTGGGTGGTTTTCGTCAGGGCGCGGACCGGATGGCCCCAGTAATAGCCTTGCCCCTGCAGACCGGGGAATTGTTGCAGCCACAGGGCGATGGCTTCTTCTTCCACGCCTTCTACTACAACGTCCAGGTCGAGCGCGGTGCCGAGCTCCAAAGCTGCTTTCAGGATTTTCTGGCGTGCGGGGTAATCGAGCACGTTCTCCAGGAAGCTCCGGTCGATTTTCAGCTCATCCAGCCGGAACAGGGCCAAGGTACCCAGTGACGAGTGGCCGGAGCCGAAGTCGTCCAGGGCAATGCGGAAGCCCATGTCGCTGAGGCTCTGGATGGTGCTCTGGGCCAGCGCAGGTTCTGTCATCATAGCGGTTTCTGTAATTTCCAGAATGAAGCAGCGGGGCAGAATATGGTGGTGCCGGAGTATCGACCGGGCCAGCTCGTGAAAGCGTGGCTGGGCCAGGTCTTTAGCCGAGATGTTCACGCTGATAGCGATGTGCTCGCCATATTGCTCACGCAGGCAGGAAGCGTCACGGCAGGCGCGGTCGAGCACCCATTCGGTGACAAGGTGGATGATACCGACTTCCTCAGCCAGCGGAATCCAGTGGTCCGGAGGTATCCGGCCGAACTCGCTGTGTTCCCAGCGCAGCAGCGCCTCGACAGAGCTGATCCGGCCGTCACGGATGTTTACTTTCGGCTGGTACTCGAGCCACATTTCTCCGGATTTCAAGGCGTCTTCCACGTCCAGCATCAGGATCTGCTGGCGATACTGCCATTCGGCAATGGACGGGTCGTAAACGGTCAGGGCGTTGTCGTTGTTCAGGGTGGCAAACCCGGCGGCTGACAGCAGGCTGCTGGCATCGGTGCCATGCTCCGGAGCATGGGCAACGCCCACTGATGCCTCCCAGGAGAACGAGAACCGGCCTTCCCTGAAATTTCCGGATAACCAGTCGGATATGGCGCCCAGGGTGTGGGCTTCGGCGTCCGGCTCGCTGTTGTTACGGTAAAGGGCAAAGGCATGGTTCATGGTATCCAGAGTCGCTACGGCATAGCCGTTGATCGGGATCAGTTGCTCGCCAAGCGTCTGTTTGAGGAACCGGTTCATTTGCCGCAGATACTGTCTGAGCAGTTCTTCGGCAGAGCGGTAACCCAGTGCTTGTTCCAGTTCGTTGAAGCGGGTCAGCCGGACCATGCACAAGGTGTAAGGGGATCGCCGGCTGTCGATGGCGGCCAGGGCTTCTTCCAGCATAGCCCGGTTCGGTTTTCCGGTAACCCGGTGGGTTTTCAGTATCCGGTCGTAATCCTGTTCGATGCGGGTGCGCAGTGCCTGTTCTTCCCTGGCGCGAATATCGGCACTCAGCCGGCGTTTGCGCTCCTCCAGCAACAACCGGCCTACGCCACTGGTCAGAATCAGGGAGCCGGCGGCGGCCCCCAGAAAGAAGGCAGAGTCGGTCAGCGGGGTAACCGGCAGCCAGCCGATGGTTCTGAGGGCGGTGGTAACGGCTCCGGCGAAAATGGCCAGGACCGAGAGTGCGAAATAGCGGGCATACACGTGCTCCCGAATCTGCCCCAGCACCAGCCCCAGAATGAACAGCCCGCCGGCTGTAGTGATAACAAGAAAGGTATCCTGCCCCAGAAACCGGATCGAAAACGGAACCGCAAGCAGGTGCAGGCCGGCCGCCAGGCTGAAGCCCCGGAGGCCCCGGGCGCCGTTCTTGCCGACCGCGATAAAGTGGGGGGTGAATTCACACAGGGCAATCAGGCACAGGGGCAGGCTGACCGATAGCAGCGCGTTGAGCTCCGGCAATCCGGGCCAGATCAGCCACAAGCCCAGGCCATCCATAACCAGCTGGCTGTAGATCACGCTTACCATCAGCACACTAAGCCAGGCCAGTCCGGGCCGGCGCAGCTTTACCACAATGCTCAGGTTGAGCAGCAAGGCAAAAACCAGCAGACCGGTCACGAACGATTTCCAGGCCATGATGTGGCTGCCACTGCGAACCATTTCGTCACCACTGACCAGGCTCAGGGGCAGCATCACCGGTCCGGTGTTCTGTATCTCCATCAGTAGCGTGCTGGTGCCGGGCTCCAGGGTTACCGGCCAGACCCATTGTGGCAGGCTGATATAGCGATGTTCGAAGGGGTAAAGGTCTCCCATGACCGGCAATGTCTGCATCTGGCCATCGGGAGCGACCAATACCGGGGCCAGGTGGTCGATGTGAGGCGCGGAGACCACCAGCTGGGCGGCCACGGCGACCGGGGCCGGATTGTGCAGGTGGAGGCGGAACGTTGCCGGCTGCCCGGGATAGCCGATGCCGGAGCTGGCCAGGCTAATGGGCGTCCAGGCTTGGGATTGCCGCAGATTTTCTTCCAGTGCCTGTGACATAGGCGCGATCAGGTAACCGGCGGGATCCTGGATCTCGATCTCCGTGTCCAGGTTTGTCTGCAGTGCCAGTAAGTCTGCCGGATTAGCCGGAGGCTGTGCCAGAAAGGCAGCCAGCAGCCCGTAGGCGATTGCTGCGGCCAGGATTACAAATGGCAACCAACGCTGCAGGCGGTTGCCGCCGGGGCGCAGGCCCCGGGTTGGCCCGGAGCTGTGTTGGTTTGCGGAGGCAGGGCCCATTCCGTAGCAATCCCGGTTGATATATTGGCTGAGTGTTACGCGATGTTACCTAGTATAACAGTCTGCAACATTATGAATTTGAACAAATTTTAATGCATTTGAAGATATTTTACATTTGTAGTTTAAAACAGATGATTAAAATGAGACCTGCGCCCGTCGTGTCAGTGTTGGTATAGTGCCGGGCTTTATTCAATGGTGGGATCCGTCTCAGACATCCGGGGGTAACATGGCATCTGTCAGAAATTGCAATAGGTTCAAACTCTTGCTGCCGCTGGTTTGCCTGCTCTGGGTGTTCAGCAGCCCTGCGGTGGCGGGCAGCGGCCCCAACCTGGCGTCGGTGAATGCTGCGGCTGCCGTCGCCGGGAGCGATGATCTGTTGTTCGGTAAGAATGCCGACCGGCCAGTGCCGATTGCTTCGATAACCAAGTTGATGACCGCTCTGGTGGTGCTTGAATCCGGCCTCGATATGGGCGAGTGGTTAACGTTCGAGGAGCGGCACCAGGAAGCGGCCGCGAATGCCTGGAGTCGAATCCGCATTGGCTCCCGCCTGCAGCGCAAGGATGTGCTCAAGATCGCCCTGATGTCGTCAGAAAACTTTGCCGCCTACACCCTGGCCCGTTCCCACCCCGGTGGCTTCGATGGCTTTGTGGCGGCCATGAACCGTAAAGCCCGGGAGCTGGGGATGACCAGTACCCGGTTTGTGGACCCGACCGGCCTCTCTGCCGATAATCTGTCAACAGCGGCAGACCTGGTGCGCCTGGCCGGGGCTGCGCTGGACTATCCGGTAATCGGTGAATACTCCACCACCGCTTATTATCAGGCCAGGTTCCGTAGCCCCGGATACAGCCTGTCATTCGGTAACACCAACGCGCTGGTACATCGTGACAGTTGGGGTGTCAGCCTGAGCAAAACCGGTTACCTGAAACAGGCCGGGCGCTGCCTGGTGATGGTTGCGCAGATGGACGACCAGCCGGTTATTACGGTACTGCTGGACTCTCTGGGAACCCGGTCGCCTCTGGGCGATGCCGGCAGGATCCGGCGCTGGCTGGCTACCGGGGAGGCTGGCACGGTGGCGCCGGCAGCCAGGCGCTACGAGCAGGAAAAGAACGCAGCGCTTGAGGCCGAAGGCCAACAGGGCTCGCTTCAATCATCCCGATAAGGACAGACCCGTGACCATTCAGATACTCACCACCGGCGGCACCATCGACAAGGTGTACTTTGATGCCAACAGCAAGTTCGAGATCGGTGACAGCCTGTTGCCGGAATTGCTGGCAGAGTCGAACATCCATGAGGGCTATGCCATCCGCGAGCTGATGCGCAAAGACAGCCTGGAACTGACCGATGAGGACCGCGACGGCATTCTCGAGGCGGTAAAGCAGACAGAACATTCCCGCATTATTATCACCCATGGCACCGACACCATGGCCCAGACCGCCCAGGTTCTGAAGGCTGTGCCGGATCGCACCATTGTGCTGACCGGGGCGATGCAGCCGGCCCGGATGCGTCGTACCGATGCCGTCTTCAATATCGGCTTTGCCTGGGCGGCGGCCCGGTTACTGCCGCCGGGGGTCTACATTGCCATGAATGGCGAGGTGTTCGAGGCTGGGGCCGTGCGCAAGAACCTGGAAGCCCAGAAGTTCGAACGTGTCGACGGTGCCGGCCAGTAAGGCCTGCTACACCGACTCGATTTCTTCCCGGGTCAGTTCGCGGAACTGGCCCGGTGCCAGCCCTGCATCCAGTTCAATCGCGCCGATGCGTTGTCTGTGCAGGGCGGTCACGTGGTTGCCCACCGCCGCCAGCATGCGTTTGACCTGGTGGTAACGGCCTTCGCTGATGGTCAGCTCTATCTCCTGTTCAGAACAGGCCAGTACCTGCGCCGGTCGCGTGGCGGCGTCTTCACCATTAAGCTGAATGCCGTGTTCCAGGGCCTGACGGGCTTCTGCCGTTAATGGCTCGGCCAGTTGTACCCGATAGGTTTTCGGGCAGTCCCGCCGGGGTGAGGTAACCCGGTGCGACCACTGGCCATCGCTGGTGAGCAGCAGTAACCCGGTGGTGTCTTTGTCCAGCCGCCCGGCAATGTGCACATGCCGCGCCAGTTCCGGTGGCAGCAGATCCAGCGCGGTGGGTTGGCTGCTGTCGGTGGTGGCGCTGATCACGCCGGCGGGCTTGTACATCATCAGGTACAGATCGCCGGGCAGGGTCACCGGCTCGCCGTCGAGCAATACTGTGTCGCCGGTTGCGATATTGGCGCTGGTGCTGCGGCACAACTGGCCGTTCACCTGCACCCGTTTGCCGGTGATTGCGCGCTTGGCGTCTTTGCGGGACAGCCCGGCGCTATTGGCGAGGTACTGATCGAGGCGCATCAGCAGGCTTGCCCCTGAGCCGGCGGGGCCAGTGTGGCCAGGCACAGTACCGGCAGTTCCCCGGTCAGCCGGGCCCAGAGTAGCGGCAGGGCGTCCGGGTTGAAGGCCGGCCGGTCCAGTCGGCCGCTGGGGATAGGGGCTACCCCCTGATCCGAGAGATTCGCCAGGGTAAAGGTAAAGGGGTGTGCACCGGGAATGCCCAGCCGGATGTCGGTGGCGGTAATCTGTTGTCCGGCCTGTTCATAGTGCAGGAAACCCCGGGTGAACCACTCAAGGCGCCGGGCTTCCGGCAGGTCAGCCACCCGGGCCCGGAGTGTCGGGTTGCGGGGGAAGTATTCCAGTGTCAGTTCTGGAGTCTGGTCCAGAAAACCGGTAACAATTTCTACCCGGGTGTCCTCGGTGATGGCCGTCGCCCGCCATAATAAGGTATTGAATGGCATGGGTTGTACCATCACGGCCGGCTGTTCCAGGCCGGCCCGGGCCAGCGCCGGTTGAACCCGGTCGGTGATGATCTGCTGGGCCACCAGTGTCCAGCCCAGATACAGGGTGGATAGCCCCAGTGCCAGGCCCAGCGCCGTGCGGGCCGGCGGGCGTACCAGGAAAGCCAGGCAGCCGGCCAGCAGCGGCAGGGTATAGAGCGGATCGATGATGAAAATACTGGTGATGGCCACCGGTGCGCCAAATGGCCAGAACAGCTGGGTGCCGTAGGTGGTGAATGCGTCCAGCAGGGGGTGGGTTATCAGGATAAGCGCGACCAGCGCCAGCCATCGCCGGTAGCTGATCGCCGGTTTCCAGCGCCACAGGCCCCAGGCGATCAGCAGCGACAGGGGCGCGAGAATCAGCAGGGAATGGCTGAAGCCCCGGTGCTGGGTAAAGTTGGCTACGGCGGTGCCGTAGTCGATGACGACGTCCAGGTCCGGCAGGGTGCCCAGCAGGGCGCCGGTCAGTAACGCCGACCGCCCAAGGGCTTTACCGGCTACAGCGCCGGCCAGGGTGGCACCAAGGGCGGCCTGGGTGATGGAGTCCATGGCTCAGCTGCCGGTTGTGATGTCCAGTGCCTGCAGCAGCTGGCCGGACGGAAAGCCGTCGGCAATCAGGCCTTCGGCTTTCTGGTACTGGCGGATGGCCTTGCGGGTGTTGGAACCCAGAATGCCGTCAGGCTCGCCGCTGCTGTAGCCCTTGGCGTTCAGGCTTTCCTGCAGCTGCAGGATCTGGTCCCGGGACAAGGCTGGCTGGTCTTCCGGTGGCGGGTTCTGCAGGCCGCCGGCACCGGCTACCCGGTCGGCCAGGTGGCCAACGGCGATGGCGTAGAACTCCGAGCGGTTCCAGCCCATGATCACCCGGAAGTTGCTGTAAGCCAGGAAGGCCGGGCCCTGATGGCCGCTGGGCACCACCAGAGCGGCTTCAATGGGTTCCCGGGCCAGGGCGTTGCCGAAGGCATCGGTAATGCCCAGTTTCCGCCACTCGGCCAGGGGCAGCCGCCGGCCGTCGGCCTGGCTGAAGTCAAAGTTTTCGGGCAGTAACACTTCCCGGCCCCAGCGGTAGTCGCCGTCCCAGCCCATGGATTCCAGGAACTTGCCGGCCGACATCATGGCATCGGGCAGGCTGTTCCACAGGTCCCGGCGGCCGTCGCCATCGGCGTCCACGGCGTGTTTCAGGAAAACGGTGGGCATAAACTGCACGTGTCCCATGGCACCGGCCCAGGAACCTTCCATCTGTTCCACCGGGATGGCGCCTTCATCAATGATACGCAGGGCGGCAATCAGCTGTTCAGTGAAGAACGTACTGCGGCGTGGGTCACAGGCCAGGGTGGTCAGGGCGCTGGGCACCTGCATTTTGCCGAAGTAGCTGCCGTAATTGGTTTCCAGGCCCCAGAACGCCACCAGGTAGGGTGCAGGCACTCCGGTTTCCCGGGTCACCCGGGCCAGCAGGTCCTTGTGTTCAGCCAGCATTTCCCGGCCCTTGCTGATCCGGCTGTCGTTAACCCGGCGATTCAGGTAGTCGGCAAAGGTGGTGGTGAACTCCGGTTGCCGGCGGTCCAGTTCGATGACCCGCTCAAGGTAACTGACATCGGCCATTACCCGGCTGGCGGTGTCGGCGCTGACGCCGGCCTGGATTGCTTTGTCCTGGAGGGTGGCCTTGCATTCGGCGAAGGCGGCTTCGGTCATGGTGGGTTCTTCTGCCATAGAGGCCTGGCTGGTAAAGAGCAGGGCTGGCAGTAAAAGAGTGGTCAGGGCGCGCCGGAATGGCCCTGGCATCGGCTGATTGGCCACAGGAAAACCTCGCAAAATGAATGGGGGGCTAGTGGGTGCCATGGTAGCGCGTTTTCACGGTTCGGAAATACCGCTGAACCGGACAGGGAGTGACAATTAGTTAATCCCGAAGTTCCGGCACCCGCTCCACCAGTCGCTCCCGGGGGAAGTGGCAGATGAACTCACTGCCTTCGCCGGGTTTACTGCGAATTTCCAGGTTGCCGTCGTGGTTGATCAGCACGTGCTTGACGATGGCCAGGCCCAGACCGGTGCCGCCGGTGTCTTTGTGCCGGCTGGGGTCAGCGCGGTAGAAGCGCTCGGTCAGGCGGGGGATGTGAACCGGGTCGATACCGATGCCGCTGTCTTTCACCGACAAATGGGCGCCATCGCGGTTGGCGCTCCAGGATACGGTCACTTCGCCTTCTGCCGGGGTGTATTTGACGGCGTTGAACACCAGGTTGGAAAAGGCACTGCGCAGCTGGCTCTCGTCGCCGCGGAGCAGGCGGTGGTCGGAAATATTCACGGTAATGCGGTGTTGTCTGCTACCGCTCAGGGCCCGGGCATCATGGCAGATCTGGTTCAGCAGGGCGTCTGTGTCGGTCAGGGTATCGTCCAGCGTGTGTTCACCGGTTTCGATGCGCGACAGCAGGATCAGGTCGGTTATCAGTGCTTCCATGCGGGAGGACTGGGCGGCCATGGTGTTGATGGCCCGGCGCCATTTGGGTGGCAGCTCGTCACCATGGTCGACCAGGGTTTCGAGGTAGCCGCTGATGACCGTGAGCGGGGTGCGCATTTCATGGGACACGTTGCCCACGAAGTCCCGGCGCATCTGCTCCAGCTGGTACAGGCGGGTGACGTCCTTGGCCACGATCAGGCGGTCGTCGTCACCGAACAGGCTGATCTGGATCTGCAGGTGGATATGGGGCTTGGCCGGGGAGTTCAGTTCCAGCGGTTCCCGGTAGTCCCGGGAATCGAAGTAGGCCTTGAAAGACGGGTTACGGATCAGGTTGTGGATATACTGGCCCTGATCGGTGCTGCGCCGGAACCCCAGCAGGTATTCGGCGGAGCCGTTCCACCATTCCATAGCGCCCCGGGCGTCGGTCATGATCACGCCATCGCGCATGGCATTGGTAGATTCCTGCACCCGGTTGATCCGGGCCCGAAGGCGATCCTGGGTGCGCAGATGGCTCTGATGCAGCTTGTTCAGGCCGTCAAAAATACTGCCCCACATGCCGATACTCTGGGGCGCTTCTTCACTGGCGTCCGGGTTGCCCAGCCACTGGTACAGCCGGCGGGTCTGGATCAGGGTCCACCAGAGGTAGCTCACCAGGCCGACCAGCAGCCCGTATACCGGTTCGCCAAAATACAGGCCAACCAGCGTGGTGCCGGCCAGGCCGGTCAGAATCAGGCGCAGATAACGTGACCAGTTGTGTTGCATCAGGCGCAGCCTTGTTCTGTGTGCGGGTGTCCGGCGTGGTGGCCGAAGTGGTTAGCTTACGCGACCTTGGTGGAAAACCTGTAGCCGGTACCCCGGACGGTCTGGATCAGGTGATCATACTGCTCACCCAGTGCTTTGCGCAGCCGCCGGATGTGCACATCGACCGTCCGTTCTTCGACGTAGACGTTGCCACCCCAGACCTGGTCCAGCAACTGCGACCGGGTATACACACGCTCCTGGTGGGTCATGAAAAACTGCAGCAACCGGTACTCGGTAGGGCCCATGGTGAGGGCGCCTTCCGGAGTGGTTACCCGGTGCCCGACCGGATCCAGCGTCAGTCCTTCTACTTCGATAGGGCTGTCCACGCCGGCGGGTGTTGCCCGGCGTAACACCGCTTTCAAGCGCGCAACCAGTTCCCGCGGGCTGAACGGCTTGGTGATGTAATCGTCGGCACCCACTTCCAGCCCCTGGATCTTGTTATCTTCCTCAACCTTCGCGGTGAGCATGATAATGGGGATGTCGGCGGTTGCCTCTTCTTTTTTCAGCCGCCGGGCCAACTCGACACCGCTGGTGCCCGGGAGCATCCAGTCGAGCAGGATCAGGTCCGGCTGTTTGTCAACGATCAGGGCGTGGGCCTGGCGGGCATCCTCTGCCTCGAGGTAGTCGTAATCAGCCATTTCGAGGGCCACGGCGATCATTTCGCGGATGGCCGACTCGTCATCGACGATCAGGACGGTTTTTCCAGTCATGTTTTTTCAACCTGTGTCAGAACCCCGGAAGCAGAATTTCCGCTCCCCAGTAATGTTGCTGGCTCATTACAACGCGTGTTTGTTACAAGTATATGACACGATTGAGTTAGCGGCGGTTCCGTGCCTGTTGGCGACTCACAGAAGCTGGTCGACCACCAGCCCGGCAAATACCGCAAACCCGGCCCAGTTGTTGTTCAGGAAGGCCTTGAAGCAACCGTCCCGGGCACGGTCGCGGGCCAGGTACTGGTGATAGGCAAACAGACCTGCCATTACCGCAACGCCCAGGTACCAGAACACGCCCAGTTTCGCCTGGCCTCCCACGATTACCAGGATCAGCACCACCAGCGCCTGCAGCATGCCGATGATCGCCCGGTCGGCTTCGCCGAACAGGATGGCCGTGGATTTGATGCCGACTTTCAGGTCGTCATCCCGATCGACCATGGCATAGAGGGTGTCGTAGGCCACGGTCCACAGCACGTTGGCGATGAACAGCAGCCAGGTGAGTTGGCTCAGCTCATTGGCCTGGGCGGCCCAGGCCATGGGAATGGCCCAGGAGAAGGCGGCTCCGAGGAACAGCTGGGGCAGGTGGGTGTAGCGTTTCATGAACGGGTAGATAAACGCCAGCAGGGCGCCGCCGAATGACAGGTACAGAGTCAGCCGGTTGGTGAACAGCACCACCATCAGGAAGGAAACCATGCACAGGCCCAGAAACAGGGCGATGGCTTCCCAGGACTGGATGCGGCCGGTGGTCAGCGGCCGGTCCTGGGTGCGCTTTACATGGCGGTCCCAGTCCCGGTCGGCAAAGTCGTTGATGGCGCAGCCGGCGGCACGCATAAAGAACACGCCGAGGGTGAAGATGATGATGTTGGCTATGGACGGGCTGCCGTCGCCGGCCAGCCAGAGCGCCCAGTAAGTAGGCCAGAGTAACAGCAGGCTGCCGATGGGCCGGTCAATGCGAAGCAGGCGGGCGTAATCAGTCAGGCGTGCCTGAACATGGTCTGGCAGTGCATTCTGCAACATGGTGCGCTTTTCCGTGGGTCAGGTGCGTGGCAAACACCGGATTATAGCCAGCCGGGGCCCGGGGGTTAAACCGCAGGATGGCGGTACAGTGCCGGCAGCAGGTATTCGCCCACCATCAGGGCACTGCTGCCATGGTGGAACAGGGAGCGGCGGGCCAGTCTGGGCTGGAGTGGATGGGCAGGCTGGCACAGGCCGGTTTCCAGTGGTCCCCGTGACCAGTCCGGGCTGCTGAACAGAAAGGCACCCAGGGGTTTATTGCCCAGATGGCGTAGTTGCCTGCCTTTGCCTTCAAAGCAGTGGTGAGGAATAACCGTGCGGGCCAGGACCCAGGGCTTGCCGTCGCCGCACAGCCGGACTTCGCGGATCCAGGCCTGTTGCCGGGGCTGCAGGCCCAGCCGGCGCACTTCTTCCGGGAACGGGCTGTCGTAGCCTTCCTTAACCACCTCTACGTGGAAGCTCTCGAGGCATTTGTGCTTCAGGGCCCGGGTGAAAGAACCTTCAACCTGCAGCCAGTAACGGGCCGGGCCGTGAACTTCCGGGTTGCGTAGCCCGGCCGCAGCCAGCGACCGGTACCAGCGGGTCGGCGGGATCTTCAGGCTGTTTTCCCGGTCAGAGTCCTTTGACAGCATAGATGCCGGGGGCGTTACGCCAGTAACCTTTGTAATCCATGCCGTAGCCGAACAGGAAGCGGTCTTCAACGTACAGGCCGGTGAAGTCGGCTTTCAGGCCCGGACGGGCCTTACGGTCGTGGATCTTGTCGACCAGTACGGCGGTCAGAACTTCCCGGGCGCCGTGGGCCATGCAGTAGTCGGCGATGGCGCACAGGGTGGTGCCTTCATCCAGGATGTCGTCAACGATCAGCACCGTGCGGTCTTTCATGTCGGCTTCTGGCTGCAGCTTCCACTCCAGAATGCCACCGGTGGTTTCCTGGCGGTAACGGGTGGCGTGCAGGTATTCCGCCTGCACCGGGAATTTCAGGCGCGGCAGCAGTTGGCCAGTCACGATCAGGCCACCGTTCATAACGCAGAACAACAGCGGGTTGCTGTCTTTCAGGCGCTCGGCGATGGCCGAGGCCATGGTGTCGATGGCGGCACTTACCTGCTGTTCGTTGACCAGGCAGTCGGCTTCAGCCATAACCTGGTTCATTTCGGCGACGGTATCGGTCATAACGGTCGGTCCTGTCGTAAAACCGGCGATTATACCGAACCGGCTGGTTCGAAGGGAGGGGCATATTGCCAATAGGATGTCTGTAATCATGCCTATTGGCACAAAACCCGCGGCAGTGGCGTCTGATATGGCATTGGTCAGCAGCGGGGTGACAGGTATTATGGCGGGCAGAATTTTAACCGGGAGTAATTATGAAAAAGTGGCAGTGTGTAGTATGTGGCCTGATTTACGACGAAGCCGAAGGCTGGCCGGAAGACGGTATTGCGCCGGGGACGGCCTGGGAAGATGTCCCGGAAGACTGGGTATGTCCGGATTGTGGTGTAGGCAAAGAAGACTTCGAGATGATCGAAATCGGCTGATTGACGGAGCAGAATGATGACCGACCAGGCACCGATTGTAATAGTAGGCACCGGGTTGTCCGGATACTCGCTGGTGCGGGAGTTGCGCAAGCTGGACAAGACCACCCCGGTGGTCATGGTAACCGCCGACGACGGCGTGAATTACTCCAAGCCGATGTTGTCTACCGGTTTTACCAAGGGCAAGGATGCCGAAGGGCTGGCCCAGGCTGGCACCGAGGCGATGGCTGAGCAGCTGTCGGCAGAAATTCGCACCTTCAGCACCGTAACCGGTATCGACGCTGCAGCCCGCGAACTGGTGCTGGGCGACGAGCGGCTGGCCTACAGCAAACTGGTGCTGGCCTGGGGGGCGGATGTGATCCGGCTGGGCCTGGATGGTGATGGTCTGGACCGGGTGTATTCCATCAACGACCTGCTCGATTACCGGGCGTTCCGCAAGGCCCTGGAAGGCGGCAAGCGGGTGGCCATCATGGGTGCCGGGCTGATCGGTTGTGAATTTGCCAACGACCTGCGCAATGGTGGTTATGAGGTTGATGTGATTGCCCCTGATGCCGCCGTCATGCCCAGTTTGCTGCCGGAGGCTGCCGCCAATGCTGTGCAGCAGGAGTTGCAGGCCCTGGGTGTGAACTTCCACCTGGGTACCGTGGTACAGCGGGTTGATCGTGACGGGCAGGGCGTTAAGCTGACGTTGGCCAACGGCGATACCCTGGCTGCAGACCTGGTGGTCTCCGCGGTCGGGCTGCGGCCGCGTACCGAGCTGGCCCGGGCCGCCGGCATTGAAGCCGGCCGTGGCATTGTGGTTAACCGGGCCCTGGAGACCTCCGCACCGGATGTCTATGCCCTCGGGGATTGTGCCGAGGTCGACGGCCAGGTGCTGCTGTATGTGCTGCCGCTGATGGCCTGTGCCCGCGCCCTGGCGAAAACCCTCACCGGTGAACGCACGCAGGTGAGCTATGGTGCCATGCCGGTGATGATCAAAACGCCTTGTTGTCCTGCAGCGGTGTGCCCGCCGCCGGCTGATGCCGAAGGCGAATGGGACATCGAGCAGGAGGGTTCAGACGTGAAAGCCCGCTTCCTGTCGGCATCGGGCGAAGTGCTCGGTTTTGCGGTGACCGGCCGGTTTGCGATGGAAAAGCAGGCGCTGTCCCGGGAAGTGCCACCCGTTCACCGTGACTGAGCGTTGCGAAATTGTTTCACCTGAGGTAGAAATTCT
>CAYUNQ010000020.1:0-2113 GCA_964446185.1 uncultured Marinobacter sp.
GGCGTCATCGAAAGTATCAACTTTGAGTCTGGCGACACGGTTAAACAGGGGGACGTTCTCGTGCGGCTGGATGCCGCCATCGACGAAGCGGCCCTGCGCACCCGTCGGGCCGAGGCCCAGCTGGCGCAACAGGAGTTCAAGCGGGTATCCGACCTGCTGCCGCGGCGCGCCGTATCCCAGTCCCAGTACGACGAAGCCAAGGCCAACTACGATGCCGCCCGGGCCCGGGTTAACGAGGCAGAAGCGCAGCTGAACAAGAAAGTGATCAAGGCGCCGTTTGACGGCAAGCTGGGTATCCGGATGGTGGACCAGGGCCAGTACCTTGGCACCGGCACCCCGATCGTCGAGATCAACATGCTGCACCCGATCTACGTGGACTACACCCTGTCCGAGAAATACCTGCCGGATGTCGATCAGGGTTATCCGGTGTCTGTCACTGTGGCCGCAGTGCCTGACCGCACCTTCGAAGGCGAGGTCAGCGCCATTAACACCTCGGTGAACCCGGAAACCCGCACTGTGCGCATGCGCGCCACCCTGAACAACGAAGACAACCTGCTGCGCCCGGGTATGTTTGCCACCATCCAGACTGGCCAGCCCCGGAACAACGAAGTAGTCACCCTGCCCCGCGAGGCTATTTCCTACAACACGTATGGCAACTTCGTGTTCGTAGTAGAGGAAAACGAAGAAGGCCAGCTGGTGGTCAGCCGCCGCAGTGTCACCACCGGGGAAGTCCGTGAGGGACGGGCCTCCGTAACGTCCGGCCTCGAATCCGGTGAAACCGTGGTTGCCAAGGGCCTGCTCAGGCTGCGGGCCGGCCAGCGGGTTGAGATTCAGGACGAATCCGGCCAGGAGGCGTCTGAGTAATGAAATACACCGATATATTTGTCCACCGGCCAGTCCTGGCCACGGTGGTCAGCCTGCTGATCCTGTTGCTCGGTGCGCGGGCCGCCATGGAAATGGAGATCCGCCAGTACCCGAAACTGGAAAGCACCACGGTGACGGTAACCACCGCCTATCCCGGTGCCAGTTCAGACCTGATCAAGGGCTTTATCACCACACCGTTGCAACAGGCCATTGCCGAAGCCAGCGGCATTGATTACCTGACCTCCACCAGCTCCCAGAGTGTATCCACCATTCAGGCCAAGATGGTGCTGAACTACGACGCCAACGATGCCCTGGCGGAAATCCAGGCCAAGGTGGCCAGTCAGCGCAACGTGCTGCCGGCAGAAGCCGAAGACCCGGTGATCACCTCCACCACCGGTGACGACACCGCGTTGATGTACATCGCCTTCTACAGCACCGAGATGGATGTACCCCAGATTACCGATTACCTGACCCGTGTTGTGCAGCCGAAGCTGCAGGCGCTGTCTGGCGTGGGCAAGGCCCAGCTGCTGGGCCGAACCTTCGCCCTGCGGGTATGGCTGGATCCGGAACGACTGGCTGCGGTAGACCTGACGCCGGTAGAGGTGGCCGCCAAGCTGCGGGCCAACAACTACCAGGCTGCTGTGGGCAAGACCCGTGGCAAGTACACCGAAGTGAGCCTGACCAGTGACACCGACATCGCAGACCCGGAAGCCTTCCGCAACCTGGTGGTGAAACAATCCGGAGGCACGCTGATTCGCCTGCAGGACATCGCCCGGGTTGAACTGGGCTCCCAGAACTACGATCAGCTCGCCCTGTACAAAGGCCAGCCGGCCACCTACGTGGCGATCGAAATGGCACCGGGCGCCAACCCGCTGACCGTAGCCGGCCTGGTGAAAGACGAACTGCCAGACATCGAAAGCCAGCTGCCCAGCGGCCTGAATGTGCGCCTGGCCTACGATGCCTCGGACTTTATCGAAGACTCCATCAACGAGGTTATCCGTACCCTGATCGAAGCCATGCTCATCGTACTGGTGGTGGTATTCCTGTGCCTGGGTTCGGTGCGGGCTTCCGTGGTGCCCTCTGTTGCCGTCCCGCTGTCGCTGATCGGCGGTGCCTTTGTCATGCTGATGTTCGGCTTCTCCCTGAACCTGCTGACCCTGTTGTCCATGGTGCTTGCCATTGGCCTGGTGGTGGATGACGCCATCATCATGGTGGAGGGCGGGGCCCAGGAGGAGCCGGAGACGGTCGT
>CAYUNQ010000020.1:2123-13198 GCA_964446185.1 uncultured Marinobacter sp.
CGAGCAGGGCGAGTCCAGGTTCGAGGCCGCCATTAACGGTGCCCGGGAGATGGCCACCCCCATCATCGCCATGACCACCACCCTGGTGGCGGTGTACGCCCCCATCGGCTTTATGGGTGGCCTGGTTGGCTCACTGTTTACCGAGTTTGCCTTCACCCTGGCCGGCACCGTGGTCATCTCCGGCATCGTGGCCTTGACCCTATCGCCCATGTTGTCCGGCAAGGTGCTCAAGCCACACGGCAACCCGGGCAAGTTCGAGCAACTGGTCGAGAAAACCTTCAACGGCCTGGCCAATGCCTATAAAGCAGCACTGACCTCTCTGATGCAGACCAAGTCGGTGGTGGTGTTCTTCGCTGTGGTGGTACTGGGCTCCATTTACTTCATGGTAATGATGAGCCAGAACGAGCTGGCCCCCACCGAAGACCAGGGCATCCTGTTCTATCAGGGCCTGGGGCCGGAAACGTCCACCCTGGACTACCTCTATGAGCACGGCCAGGAAGTGCAGGACCGCATGGCCACCGTGCCCGGCTACAACGAAGACTTCATGATCCTGGGTGTCACCAGCCCGAACGCCGTGTTTGGCGGCTTCAAGATGTCGCCCTGGAGCGAGCGGGAAATCAGCCAGTTCGAGGCCCAGCCGCTGCTGGATGCCGAGCTGAAGAATGTCACCGGGCTGCAGACTGCAGTGTTCCCGCTGCCGGCCCTGCCGGGCTCCGGCGGTGGCCTGCCGTTCCAGTTTGTGATCACCACCGGCGGCAGCTACGAGCAGCTGGACCAGGTGGCCGATGAACTGCTGGGCAAGGCCATGCAGAGCGGCAACTTCATGTTCCTGAAGAAATCCATCAACTTCGACAAGCCGAGCACCCGCATTAACGTCGACCGTGACCGGGTGGCAGACCTGGGCTTGTCGATGCAGGATGTTGGCCAGTCGCTGGCCAGCATGCTCAGTGGTGGTTACATCAACCGCTTCAACATGGAAGGCCGCTCCTACCAGGTGATTCCGCAGGTGGACGACCAGTTCCGCGCCAGCCGTGAAGCACTGGATGACTACTACATCCGCGCCGGCAACGGCGAGCTGGTTCCGCTGTCCAGTGTGGTCAGCTTTACCGAGGAAGTAGAGCCGTCCAACCGCACCCAGTTCAACCAGCTGAACTCGCTCACGCTCGAAGGGGTAGTCATGCCTGGCGTGGCCGCCGGTACCGCCATGGAATTCATGGAGCAGACCGCAGGCGAAGTGTTCCCGCAGGGCTTCAGCTTCGACTACACCGGCGAATCACGGCAGCTGGCGACCCAGGGCAGCGCCCTGGTGGTGACCTTCTTCCTGTCCTTGCTGGTGATCTACCTGGTGCTGGCGGCGCAGTTCGAAAGCTGGCGCGATCCGATCATCATCCTGGTTTCGGTGCCCATGTCCGTTGCCGGCGCCATGGCGTTCATCGTACTGGGCTTCGCCAGCATGAACATCTACACCCAGGTGGGCCTGATCACCCTGATCGGTGTGGTGTCGAAGAACGGCATATTGATTGTGGAATTCGCCAACCTGCTGCAGAAAGAGCGGGGGCTGAACAAGGTGGACGCGGTTATCGAAGCAGCGGCTATTCGCCTGCGGCCGATCATCATGACCTCACTGGCCCTGATCTTCGCCATGGTACCGCTGCTGGTTGCCGTGGGCCCGGGCGCTGAAAGCCGCTTTGCCATCGGCCTGACCATCAGTGCCGGCCTGGGCATTGGTACCCTGTTCACCGTATTCGTGCTGCCGGCGTTCTACATTCTGCTGGCCCGTGATCATCACGGCTCCGCCGCTGATGAGTACGAAGATCAGGAAAGTGCCGGCGCCAGCAGCTCCTGAGCCTGCAAACGCCGGCGCCACTGAACCGTTTCGCTGGGCAGCTCTCCGAAGTGTTCCCGGTAGAGCGCCGCGAAACGGCCAAAGTGGCTGAAACCTTCATCACCTGCGTAGCGGGATATATGGGGCACTGCACACTGACAATCGACCAGCCGCCGGCGCACACGGATCAGCCGGCAGCGCTGGTAATAGCGGTAGGGTGTCATGCCGGTCTGCCGTTTCATCAGGTAGTAGAGGTTGCGCTCGCTCACCCCGGCGTGGCTGGATAACTCCTGCAGGTCAAACTGCCAGTCCGGCTCTGTCCGCATCTTGCTGATGGCTTTCAGCAACCGGCGGTCCGGCTCCGGCACGGCTTCGGTTACCTTGGTAACACCTGAACTTCCCGCCAGAATCTCTCTAACCTCCCGCAAGACGGTTTCTGCCGCCTGGCATCCCTGATGGTGGTCTTGCAGAAATCCGGCCTGATACAGAAACCGCTGGATACTCAGGGTGATCGCCTCACTGGTTGCCGCGGCCAGCTGCACCGCCTGTGGCTGCTCGGCCGGCATCAACAGGAGCAGGCGGCTTTCGGCCGTCACCCGAAGACTGAAGGTTTGCCCCGGGAGGATTAGCTGAAATGGAAGCAGGGTATTGGCAGCCGCGCCATCAGAGAGAAGCTCACAGTGGCCCTGAACCGGAAACACCAGCAACACCGATTCCAGACGGCAGTGCTGCAGCTCCAGGCCCTGTCTCACCGACAAGGCTGCTACCAGGCCGCCGCCCACGCCCAGTGCCGACAGCGAGCCTACTTCCTCTTTTGGCCGGGACAAATCACAAACCAGCCCGGTGCAGCCCAGCAAATCCTGCAGGGCCAGCGTCCACTCCCCGCAGGCGGCGCGGTTCAGGCGAAGGTAAGATTCCAGCTCGGAATTGACGATAAAGTTCTGCATACTACTCAGACAGGTAAAAGGTGAGACTGCTGTTGTAAGCAACATTCCCACAAATCCCTAGCCAGATCTTGCAAAACCCCTGCACTCTTTGTCGTTAATAGGGATTTATTGATGCTTATCAAACTCTCACACAGGCAACATAACAGGACACACCCTTGACCCTGGGAACTCTCTTCTGGCTTTTCGTTGCCGGCTTTCTGGTCTGGTACTGGTGGCAGGCCAAGGCCATCAAAGACTCGGTGCTGAAGGCGGCCCATCGCTACTGCAAAAGCATGGACGTGCTGCTGCTGGATGATGCGGTGTACCTGCGGGGCCTCTGGTTCAAACGGGACCCACAAGGCAGCTTGCGGGTATGGCGCCGTTTTCTGTTCGACTTTGCCACCACCGGCGAAGAACGCTATACCGGCCGGGTAATCATGCTCGGCCGCAAGATTGTGCATATGGAACTGGACCCACACCGGTTTTGACCGAAAGACTGCTTACAATTCGTTACCTTAAAATTCCGAATCCGGTTCTTATCCAGCCAACCTGAAACACAACTGTCATAATCCTGAAGCATCCTTGCGCCAGCACAACTTCTTGTCCTGAACAGGTTTTCTGGTGATGTCTTATTCCATTTCTGCAGTCTTCAAGGCTGGCACACTGGCGTTGTTGACCACTCTGCCGCTGTCCTCTGCCCTGGCCCATAATCTGGAAATCCACGGCTCCAACACCGTAGGGGCGACCCTGGCGCCGATGCTGGTAACCGGTTACCTGGAACAGATCGGTAACGGTTCCGTGCAAACGGGTGCAACCGGCGTGGAGAACGAAAAGATCCTAAGCGTGCCCGGCGAAGATGGCCCCCTGAGCGTACTGGTGGCCGCCCATGGTTCCAGCACCGGTTTTCGCACCCTGGCCAGCGGCCAGGCCGGTATCTGGGCATCGTCCCGCCCGGTCAAACAGAGCGAGGCCGATCAGGTCAGCGCACAGGCCGACCTGACCGCACTGGCAAGCGAACACGTGATTGCCATCGACGGACTGGCCATCCTGGTACACCCTGCCAATCCCGTCAGCAGCCTGAGCATTCAGACCCTGGCCCGCATTTTTGCCGGTGAAATCCGCAACTGGTCAGAACTGGGCGGCCCGGACCGCACCATCAGCCTGTATGCCCGGGACGACCGCTCCGGCACCTGGGACACGTTTAAATCCCTGGTTCTGGGTAAAACCTATACCCTGGACAACAGCGCCCTGCGCTACGAATCCAACGACCAGCTTTCCGACGACGTGTCCCGTGACCCGGGCGGCATCGGCTTCTCCGGCCTGGCCTCGGTGCGCAACAGCAAACTGCTGGCGATCTCCGATGGCAACGCCCCGGCCCTGAAGCCGAACCAGCTCACCGTAGCCAGTGAAGACTACCCATTGTCACGCCGGCTGTTCATGTACACCATGGGCAACCAGACACCGGAGTTCGCCAGCGGCTTGATTGAATTCGCCCTGGGCAGCGACGGCCAGGCGCTGGTTGCCGACTCGGGCTTTATTTCCCAGAACCCGATCGCGGTAAAACCGGAACTGGACAGTTCGGTGCCGGAAACCTTCAAACGCCTGACCGCCAACTACCAACGGCTGACCGTGAACTTCCGGTTCTCCGAAGGCCGCACCAAGCTGGACAACAAGGCCCAGCGTGACCTGCTGCGGGTGATCGATTACCTGGAACAGCACGGCCGCTCCGCAGAAGACCTGTTACTGATCGGCTTTGCCGACACCCAGAGCCACGAGCTACGGGCCCAGATGATCTCTGAACTCCGGGCGTTATCGGTTCGTAAGGCCCTGCACCAGGCAGGACTGGACCGGGTGGCCTACACTGGTTACGGCCAATACATGCCTGTAGGTGGCAACGGTAACCAGCGGAACGGCCGGGTGGAGGTGTGGATCAAAGCCCGGTAATTTTCCTATACTGCTGTTGTCACCACCAACCAGCAGAACGGGACAATGGACATCAAAAAAGATCACCGCTTCGCCATCAACCTGAACGTTCGGGGCATCCAGCCCTCCTCCACCCTGCGCATCAACGAGCTGAGCAACCAGCTACGGGCAGAGGGTAAGGACATCATCAAACTGGGGCTGGGGCAGTCACCGTTTCCGGTGCCCGAGCGGGTGGTTAATGCTCTGAAAGAGCACGCCCACGAGAAGGACTACCTGCCGGTCAAAGGCCTTAAGGGCCTGCGCCAGGCCATTGCCGGCTACATCAACCGGGCTGAGCGCATGCGCTGCACCTGGGAAGACGTACTGATCGGCCCGGGCTCGAAAGAGCTGCTGTTCATCCTGCAGCTGGCCTACTACGGCGACCTGCTGATTCCGCGCCCGAGCTGGGTATCCTATGCGCCCCAGGCCCGCATCATTGGCCGTTCGGTGCACTGGCTGCCCACCCACGCGGAAAACAACTGGCAGCTGACCGCCGAAGAACTGGACATCATCTGCCGGGACGACCCGTCACGCCCGCGCATCCTGATCCTGAACTACCCGTCCAACCCCACCGGCTGCACCTATACCGACGACCAGCTGCTGGCCATCGCCAACGTGGCCCGCAAGTACAACCTGATTCTGTTGTCGGATGAAATCTACGGTGAGGTGCACTTTGAAGGCCGGCACAAGTCCATCGCCCGCTACTACCCGGAAGGCACCATCATCAGCACCGGCATGAGTAAATGGCTGGGTGCCGGTGGCTGGCGCCTGGGTACCTTTATCTTCCCGCCGGAACTGCGCCCGCTGCAGGATGCCATGGCCATCATCGCCAGTGAGACCTTCACCTCCACCAGCGCCCCCATCCAGCATGCAGCAATTACCGCGTTTGATGGCGGCGACGACATCGACGAGTACCTGAAGCAATCCCGCCGGGTGCTGAAAGCCGTCGGTGAATACATGCACACCCGCCTGGTTGCCATGGGCGCGGTAGTGCAGAAACCGGAAGGTGCTTTCTACCTGTTCCCGGACTTCTCCGCCTTCGGAGAAAAGCTCGCCCGCAAGGACATCAAAACTTCCCAGGCCTTCTGCACCGCGTTGTTGGAAGACACCGGCGTAGCCATCCTGCCCTCCAGTGATTTCGGCTTTGTGCCGGACCACATGGGCGCACGCCTGGCGTTCGTGGATTTCGACGGCACCCGGGCGCTGGAACTGGCCGGTGGCGACTACGCTGACCAGGAACTGGGCGAGGACTTCGTCAAAGACGCTGGCCCGCGCCTGGTACTGGCCATGGACAAGATGGAGAAGTGGCTGAACAGCATCTGATTCTGTCGTGCTAGACTGGCACCCTCATGTTTTCTGACCGGGGGTGCCATGTCTGACTCTGTTTCTCTGCGCGAAATCGCCGATTTTGCCGAAGCCCTGGCTGTTGAAGCCGGCGAACTGATCCGCCATGAGCGCGACCAGAACACCCTGCGCACCGACTACAAACATCAGACCGAACTGGTCACCAACGCCGATGTAATGGCTGACGAGTTCATCACCAACGCCATCCGCGAGCGCTTCCCAGATCACCGAATCCTGTCTGAAGAAACCATGCCGGACCTGTCCCAGGCCGAGTCCCTGGACACCCCGCTGTGGGTCATCGACCCCATCGACGGCACGGTAAACTACGCTTACGGTCACCCCCAGGTGGCGGTGTCCATTGCCTATGCGGAGCGGGGGCAGGTGCAGGTGGGTGTGGTACACGCGCCCTTCCCCGGCGAAACCTTCCGGGCCACCAAGGGCGAGGGTGCCACCTTGAACGGCCAGCCCATTCGCCACAGCGGCGCCACGGAACCCCGGCAATCCCTGTTCGCCACCGGCTTCCCCTACACCAAGGACAACCTGGAACCGCTGGTGCGCCGGCTGGATGCGATGATTCATCAATGCCGCGACCTGCGCCGCATCGGTTCAGCGGCCCTGGATATCTGCTGGGTGGCCTGTGGCCGACTGGATATCTACTACGAAAACGTCAGCCCCTGGGACTTCGCCGCCGCCCGCCTGATTGCCTGGGAAGCCGGCGCCACGGTTGGCCACTTCGGCGACGTGCCTGATGGCTACCCCGCCGACCTCTGGGGCCGAGACATCCTCATCGCCGCCCCGGCGGTATGGGAACCGGTTCGTTCCATACTCCGCTCGGCGTCTGGTTACGACTAAACCTCGGTGATTGGGGCCGCCTAGCCCCAGACAGCCTCGGCAACCAGGCTCCAGGCCTCGTCGAAGTCAGTGGAGGGCAAGCGGGAGAACGAGGAACGAACGAAGCGCTGGATGCGGCCTTCGAGGAACACCATCACGAAATCGGCACCCCGGGCAGCACTGGTGCGGGGCCGCAGGCCCTGGCGGATTTCGCCTTCTTTCAGGGCCTGGCGGAACTGGGTTTCCAGGCGCTCGAAGAACTGGGACGCGCGCTTGCGCAGGTTCTCGTCTTCGCCCATCAGGGCATCGCCAGTCAGCACGCAACACAGGCCCGGGTTGCGCTCGGCAAACACCAGTACCAGGTGCACCAGCTGCTGCAAACGCACACGAACGTCTTCCTGCTCCTGCAACACCACCTGGCAACGGGAGAACACCGCCTCCTCGGCAAATTCGATCAGGGCCTCGAACATTTTGCGTTTGCTGGGGAAGTGCCGGTACAGGGCCGCTTCGGTCACGCCCACGGTTTTGGCCAGGCCAGCGGTGGTAATCCGGGCCCCGGGGTCTTTTTGCAGCAATTCAACAAGGGCCTGCAGGATAGTGTCCCGCCGGCTGGGTTTTTGAGTGGTCATATCAGGACTACAGCGCTCTGTTTTTTTGCCACGGAATCCACAGAAGGACACGGAAGGAAAAGACGAAAAGATTTTTTTTGCCACGAAATCCACTAAAAAACACGAACAAAGATAACGGATTAAAAAACCAAAACGTCTTTGTCTTTTATTTCGTGTTCTTTAGTGGATTTCGTGGCAAAACAGTCCTTATCTTTTTATTTTTCCGTGTTCTTCCGTGGATTCCGTGGCTAATTATTAATTCAAAAAAAAGTGCCGTCGATCGGCGACGACGCACTGGCGTACAGCTTCTTCGGCATACGTCCAGCCAGGTACGCCTCGCGGCCGGCTTCGATGGCCAGGCGCATGGCGTTGGCCATTTTAATCGGATCTTTGGCCTGGGCGATGGCAGTGTTCATCAGTACGCCGTCGCAGCCAAGCTCCATGGCGATGGTGGCGTCTGAGGCGGTTCCTACGCCCGCGTCGACCAGCACCGGCACCTTGGCGTTCTCGACGATCAGCCGGATGTTGTAGCGGTTCTGGATGCCAAGGCCCGAGCCGATGGGAGCGCCCAGGGGCATGATGGCAACACAGCCCATTTCTTCCAGGCGCATGGCCAGCAGCGGGTCGTCTGAGCAATACACCATCACCTTGAAACCGTCTTTAATCAGCTCTTCGGCGGCTGCGAGGGTTTCCGGCATGTTGGGGTACAGGGTTTTGTGTTCGCCCAGTACTTCCAGTTTCACCAGGTCGTGGCCGTCCAGCAGTTCCCGGGCCAGTTTGCAGGTGCGTACCGCATCCTTTGCGGTGTAACAGCCAGCCGTGTTGGGCAGGATGGTATAGGTGCTGGGGGAAATCACATCCAGAAGGTTAGGCTCGTCCGGGTTCTGGCCCAGGTTGGTTCGGCGTACCGCTACGGTCACAATTTCGGCACCGCTGGCTTCAATGGCGTGGCCGGTTTCCATCAGGTCGTGGTACTTACCGGTGCCTACCAGTAAGCGGGACTGGTACACCCTGCCGGCAATTTCC
Organism: uncultured Marinobacter sp.; assembly: GCA_964446185.1. Taxonomy (GTDB): domain Bacteria; phylum Pseudomonadota; class Gammaproteobacteria; order Pseudomonadales; family Oleiphilaceae; genus Marinobacter. Next base: position 10,646 of record CAYUNQ010000020.1, read on the forward strand.
AGGGGTTTGTCTTCGGGGAGCTGAATCTCTGCTGTGTCTGTCATAGCCTGCCTGAGTTCTGTCGATATGGGAGTCGGGAGTGGTCGTTTGCAGCAAGGAGGATTAACCGCCTCCGATGGCGTGTACCACTTCCACACGATCACCTTCGCTGAGGGTAAATGCCGGGTGCTGACTGCGGGGTACGATGTCTTCGTTCACTTCCACCGCCACACGTTTGCCGGCCAGTGCGAGTTGCTCAATCAAGGCGGCAATGGTGGCTCCGCTCGGGAGCTCCATGGCTTCGCCATTAACCTTTACCTGCATGGTTCCAATCACCTTTGTTACTTCTTCAGGGCTGCGATGGCCAACAGTGCCCAGCCCACCATGAAACACAGCCCGCCTACCGGCGTGACCGGCCCGAGCCAGTGGGTTCCGGTCAGCACCAGCAGGTACAGGCTGCCACTGAACAGCAGGATGCCGGCCAGCCAGAAGCCGCAGGCCACGGCCAGGAGTTTCCGGGGCAGGCCGAGCGCCGGCATCAGGCTGGCCACGACGAGGGTCAGTGCGTGGTACATCTGGTAGCTGACCGCGGTCTGGAACACTTCAAGGCCCCGTTCGCTCACCACGTTACGCAAGCCGTGGGCACCGAAAGCGCCAGCCATCACCGCCAGCAGGCCGGCAATGGCGCCGGCGACCAGCGCCCAGCGTACAATGCGGGTGTTGCTGTCAGCTGCAGTCACAGTGAATTTTCTCCCCGGTGTCCAGGTTCATCATGGTCAGGGCCCCGCCCCATACGCAGCCGGTGTCCAGGCCGATAAACCGTTCGCTGCCGGTCTTACCTTCCAGGGCCGCCCAGTGGCCGAACACCACGGTTACGTCGTCCTCGCGCGGGTAGGTAAACCAGGGCGCGAAACCTTCCGGGGCGTTGGCCGCCGCTTCCTTGGTGGCCAGCTCCAGGCTGCCATCCTGTGCAATAAAGCGCATACGGGTGAAGTAATTGGTGATCACCCGCCAGCGATCCATGCCGGTGAGGGTATCACACCAGCGTTCGGGCTGATTGCCATACATTTGGCTGAAGTATTCACCGGCATTATCGCCACGGATCACTGCTTCCACTTCCCGGGCACAGGCCACGGCCTGTTCCACGCTCCAGATATGGGGCAGGCCGGCGTGGGCCATCAGCAGGTTGCGCCCGGCATCGTAAACACACAGGTGTTGCTGGCGTAGCCACTGAATCAGCCGCTCATGGTCCGGGGCATCCAGAATGTCGTGCAGGGTGTCTTTTTTCTTCGGGCTGTGGCCACCGAGCGCCACCGCCAGCAGGTGCAGGTCGTGGTTACCCAGCACTACCACCGCAGAGCTGCCCAGGTTTTCGATGTAGCGCAGGGTTTCCAGCGAGGATGGCCCCCGGTTGATCAGGTCACCAGCCACCCAGAGCCGGTCCCGGGACGGCGAAAAATCCACCTTGGCCAGCACATCCCGCAAGCGGTCATAGCAACCCTGAATATCGCCGATGGCGTAGTCAGTCATTACTTACCTCGCGGCTTCCTGCCGGCGCAGCTCCAGTGTCCACCAGCAAATCCGCAATCTGCACATAGTCGGCCAGGCTCAGGTTTTCCGGGCGCAGTCCGTCGTTGATGCCGAGGGATTGCAACTGCTCCACCGTCACCATCGAACCCAATGCCTTGCGCAGGGTTTTGCGGCGGGCGTTGAAGGCGGCACGCACCACGGCCTGCAGGGTTTTCAGGTCTTTCGCCGGGTGTGGCAGTTCTTTGTGGGGCACCAGCCGGACAATGGCGGAATCCACCTTCGGGGCCGGGCGGAAGGCGCCGGGGCCCACTTCAAACAGCGGCTGCACCTTGCAGAAATACTGGGCCATGATGCCCAGGCGGCCGTAGTTGTTGTCGCCGGGCACCGCTGCCAGCCGCTGCACCACTTCTTTCTGCAGCATGAAGTGCATATCCTGCACCACGCCACTCTGCTCCAGCAGGTGGAAAATCAGCGGCGTGGAAATGTTGTACGGCAGGTTGCCGACAATGCGCAGGGGACGGTCGGTAACCAGCTGGCGGAAGTCAAAGCTGAGGGCGTCGGCTTCGTGAATCTTGAAATCCGGGTAGTTGAAGAACTTGGTGCGCAGCACCGGAATCAGGTCCCGGTCCAGCTCCACCACCTGCAGGCCCGGATTGATCGCCAGGATCTCTTCGGTGATGGCGCCCAGGCCGGGGCCAATCTCGACAATGGCATCGTCCGGCTTGGGGTTGATGGAACGGACAATGCGTTCGATCACGCCCGGATCGTGCAGGAAGTTCTGGCCGAAGCGCTTGCGGGCCTGGTGGCCATGCTTGTTACTCATGATGATTCTCCGGCCTGTGCGGCCTTGCGGCAGCGAGCCATGTGCTCGCCCACGCGAATGGCGGTGTGCAGGCTGCCGGCGTCGGCCTTGCCGGTGCCGGCCAGGTCGAGTGCAGTGCCGTGGTCGACCGAGGTGCGGACAATGGGCAGCCCGAGGGTGATGTTAACGGCGCGGCCGAAGCCCTGGAATTTCAGTACCGGCAGGCCCTGATCGTGGTACAT
>CAYUNQ010000020.1:13208-17795 GCA_964446185.1 uncultured Marinobacter sp.
CCGCATCGGCGTTGTCCAGCCAGTGGGGGGTAAACAGGGTATCCGCCGGCAGCGGCGCGGTCAGTTGTATCCCCTCTTCCCGCAATTGCTCCAGAGTGGGCTCGATCACCTCGATTTCTTCCCGGCCCAGGTGGCCGCCTTCACCGGCGTGGGGGTTCAGGCCCGCCACCAGGATGCGCGGCTGGTCAATGCCGAAGAAGGTTTTCAGGTCGGCATCGAGAATGCGGGTTACCTGAGCCAGCCGCTGTGGCGTGATGGCCGCCGATACGTCTTTCAGGGGTAAGTGGGTGGTTACCAGCGCTACCCGGAGTTCTTCCGTGGCCAGCATCATCACCACCCGTTCAACGCCGCAAAGTTCCTGCAGGAACTCGGTGTGGCCGCTGAAAGCAATGCCGGCTTCGTTGATCACGCCCTTGTGCACCGGCGCGGTGACCATCCCGTCAAAGTCGCCGTTCAGACAGCCCCTGGCCGCAACGGTCAGGGTATCCAGCACATACTGGCTGTTGGCGGCATCCAGCTGTCCGGCTAGCGTTGACTGGCAACCGTCTACATGCCGGACGGACAAGTGTCCGGCCCGGGTTTCCGGCACCATTCCTGGCTGCCAGTCGTGCAGCTCAACCTGCAGGCCAAGCTCTCCGGCACGGGCTTGCAGCAGCTCGCGGCTGGCAATCACCACCAGCCCTGCACCCCGGGGTTCGGTGGCCAGTTGCAGACACAGTTCCGGGCCGATGCCGGCCGGTTCACCGGCGGTCAGCGCCAGAATCACCGGATTGCTCATAGCGGGTTGCCTTCCTCGCCTTGCGGGTTCATGTCGGCGTACTCGCCTTTGAATTCCACAAAGGCTTCGTCACGGATTTCCCGCAACCAGTTCTGCAGTTCCTGCTCGAACTTGCGCATGTAGATGGCTTGTCGGGCCTGGGACTCCATGGCCTCTGCCGTGACGTCCTGCTGGCGCCGTTCCTCAACCTGCAGGATATGCCAACCAAATTGGGAACGTACCGGGCCATAGATTTCACCCACGGCAGCATCCATCATGCCTTGTTCGAACTCGGGCACCATCTGGCCCGGGCTCACCCAGCCCAGATTACCGCCATCGGAGCCGGATACCGGGTCGTCAGAACGCTCACGGGCCAGGGCGGCAAAGTCGGCACCCTCCTGCAGCTGCCGGTAGATGTCACGGATGCGCTGCTCGGCCTGGGCTTCAGTCACTGCCGCAGACGGACGAACGAGGATGTGGCGGACTTTATGCTGCTCGATAATCTGCTGCTGATTGCCGCCCCGCTTGTCCATCACCATCACCAAGTGGAAGCCGCTGTTGTTTTCCAGCAAGGCAGATGGCACACCCGGCGCCAGGTCCGGCACTACCGGGGCCACCAGCGAGGGTAACTGGCTTTCGTTACGCCAGCCCATATCACCGCCTTCAAGGGCATTGCTGGCGTTGGATTCGGCGACCGCCACTTCCCGGAAGTCCCGACCGTCCAGAATCTGCTGGCGCAGGTTTTCCGCTTTGTCACGGGCCTGGCTTACAGACGCCTCGTTACCCGGTTCATCTACCTGAATGAAGATGTAGGCCAGCCGGTATTCAGCAGCATTGCCGCCGGCACCCGCCTGGGCCTGCAGGTAGTTATCCACTTCGTTATCGGTAATGCGCACCCGGTTGCCCACCTGGCGCTGCTGCACCCGGCTGGTGAGCATCTCATTGCGGATCTGTTCACGGGCCTGCTGGTAGGTCACACCCTCTTCCGCCAGCTGGCCTTCGAACTGGGCCATGGTCATGCCGTTGCTGCGGGCTATGCTGGCCAGGGTTTCGTTCAGCTCGTTATCGCTGATGCGCATGCCCATTTTGTCTGCCATCTGCAACTGTACAGATTCGGCAATCAGTTGCTCCAGCACCCGCTGATCCAGCATCTGGCGTGGCGGCAGGCCAGTGCCCTGGGCACTCAGCCGGCCGATGATGGTGTTCACCCGGGCCTCCAGCTCGGTCTGCAGAATGACATCGTCATCGACAATGGCGACCACTCTGTCCAGCAGCTTGCGCTCAGCATAGGCTGCAAACGACATGGCCATCATGGCCATGGTCAGCAGCAGGGTCAGTCCGTGGCGTAGAGTCGCCTTCATAGTCACCTCTTGGTTTGTGCATTCCGGGCCGTCAGCCGGGCGTGGCCAGACTAACGGTGTTAGTTCGTTTTAGCGGCGCTGAGTTCCAAAGCGGCGGCGCTCGCGCTCGTCATAGCCGTAGATGGCATCGGCAATGTTGTCAGATGCCCCACCACTGCCGCCCAGGCCTTTCAGCTCGATCCGGAACAGCAGGCGGGTATCCAGTTCTTCATCGTCGGTCAGGTAGTTCTGATGCACTACCTGCACACTCCAGCAGCAGTTGTTATATTCCAGTCCGGCCAGGGTACCCACTGTACGGTCCAGTTCCGAATCCCACACCCAGCGGCCGATGGCACTGACCCGGTTGGTGACCGGCAACACAGCACCTACATCGGTCTGTTCAATGTCATCGGGCCGGCTGTAGGTATGGCCCAGCGTTGCCAGGTACCGATAATCCTCGGAATGGAACATCAGCTGGCTGCGGCCTTCTTCGGTTCTCTGGGTGTCATGGTCCCACAGGCCGGAGCTGCGAATTTCCAGGTTATCAATCGGGTTCAGCACCAGTTCCCCGGCCAGCGGTGAGTTACTGCGATCCGAAGCCCCCTGCCCGAACAGGCTCACTTCCCGGTCATCAAAGTAGCGCACCTGGCCGATACTGACCCGGGCCCGCTCGGCGCCGGTAAGCAGGTCGTTGAAGCGGCTGGTCAGGGCCACGGTCAGCTGGTTGGCGTCCCCTACCCGGTCACCGCCGGTGAAGCGATCGCGCTGGAACAACTGGTCGAAGCGGAAACTTTTCAGGCCGGTGTCAAAGTCAGGAATGTCGTTCTGGTCCGCATCAGCATCGGCCCAGGCGTAATACAGCCGGGGTTCCAGGGTCTGGTTGTAGGGAATATCAAACAGGCTGGAACGGCGGTCAAAATACAGGCCGTTATCCCATTCAAACACCGGCACCGTGCGATCAAAGCTGCTGTTGCCGAGCGTGTAGTCTTCCAGGTCGTAGCGGGTGTAATCCAGGCTCACCGACGGCCGGCTGAAGCCCCAGAGCGCGCGCATGGGCAGGGCCAGTTCCGGAATCGCCCGCACCCGCTGGCCATTGGCCCGGTTCAGGCCGGTCAGGTTTGCGTTATCCCGGTAAAACCAGGAGTACTGGCTTTCGATGCCCGCCTCGAAGGCCCCGACATCCGCTGTTCCGGCATACAGCACTTCCGGCAACAGGTTATAGGGCTTGTTCACGTCGGCAATACGCTCGGCAATGGTCTGGTAGCCATTGAGGTAGGCATCAAAATACTGGTTTTGGTCGGAATAACGTACACCGCCGCGGCGCTGCAGGTGAGTCGCCTGGTCAATTTCCAGGGAGCGGTTCAAGTCGCTCAGGTAGTCTTCGTCAGACACCACAGAGAAATCACCGTAACCACTCCAGCCACCACCGAAGGCTGCCCGGGTCGACAGATCCAGGGCCCAGCGCTGGCCGTCTGCACCCGGATTCTCGTCCTTGAAATAGGAATCGTCATCGATGTAGCCCAGCTGCAACACCGACTCCCCGAACCGGTTCAGGTACCGGCCTTCCACTTCGGTAAACAGGCCCCGGCCGTGAATGTACTGGGGCGTGAGCGTGGCGTCGTAATGGGGCGCCAGGTTCAGGTAATAGGGCAAGGCGAGGAAGGCGCCACTGCCGGCACTGGACGAGCCGAATTGCGGATACAGAAAACCGGTTTTGCGCCGGTCATCAATGGGGAAACTGATGTAGGGCCAGTAGAACACCGGGGCATCCAGCACTTCAAGGCGCACATGCCTGGCGGTACCGAAGCCTTCGGCCTGGTCCAGCTCGATATCCGAGGCAACGATGGCCCAGTCGTTCTGGCCCGGGCCGCAGGTGGTCAGCAGGCCATCGGTAATCAGCACCTGGTTTTCACCAATGCGGGACAGGGACGAGGCCTCTCCGCGCATCTCGGATTCGTGCAGCAGGAAGGTGGCGGTGTTGATATCCAGCTGACCGCTTTCGGTGGAGTAGCGGGCGTCTTTACCGGTCAGCAGAAAACCTTCGCCACGGCTCACCAACGGCCCCTGCAGGTTCAGGCGGCCGGTGCGGGTGTCGTATCGGGCTTCCGAGCCGGAGGCCTGGAAACTGCCCTGTCGCAGCCGCACATCCCCCTGCAGGTACAACTCTGCATCCAGCTCATACCGCGCACTGAGCGCGCTGGCCTCCAGCGGTGCCTCGGTCTCACCGGCCGGCAGCACTGGCATGGCGCCGCCGGCGGTGCCAGAGGGCAGGTAGCCGCCTTCGCAGAAAACCGGCAAACCAGCCTGCACCTCAGCCGGCAATTCGCTGCGGGGCCGCCAGTCGATCTCGGCCGCGCTCGGTGCCTGCTCGCCGGCATCCTGGGCCAGGCCTGCTACCGGTGCCAGGGCCATCGCCAGCAAAAGCCCGCCGCAAGGGGGCTTGAACCATAACAGGTGACGGTAACGGCTGGGCACGACGGCAATATTCCT
>CAYUNQ010000021.1:0-17250 GCA_964446185.1 uncultured Marinobacter sp.
ATTTCCGTAACCGGCAACGTGCTGCGTGACTACCTGACCGACCTGTTCCCGATTCTGGAGCTGGGTACCAGCGCCAAGATGCTGTCTATCGTGCCGCTGCTGAACGGCGGTGGTCTGTACGAAACCGGTGCCGGTGGTTCCGCACCCAAGCACGTGCAGCAGCTGGTCCAGGAAAACCACCTGCGCTGGGATTCGCTGGGCGAGTTCCTGGCCACGGCGGTGTCTCTGGATGAGCTGGGTGAGAAGCACGGTAACCAGCGCGCGCGCCTGTTGGGTCAGACCCTGGACAAGGCCACCGAGCGCCTGCTGGAGAACAACCAGTCGCCTTCCCGTGTTACCGGTGAGCTGGATAACCGTGGTTCTCACTTCCACCTGGCTCGTTACTGGGCAGAGGAATTGTCTAAGCAGGATGAAGACAAGGAGCTGAAAGAGTTCTTCACCAAGCTGTCTGCACAGCTGGAAGAGAACAAGGACAAGATCCTGGAAGAAATGACGGTGGTACAGGGCCATCCGGCGGATATCGGTGGTTACTACCACGCGCCGGCCGAGAAAGTGTCTGCCGTTATGCAGCCCAGCGCAACGCTGAACAAAATCCTGGCTGACGCACGGGCATCCGTGCAGTAAGGTGCAGAGTCGGGCCGGAGCAAGCCGGCCCTGATCAAAAAAAACCGGACAGCCGTTGGCTCTCCGGTTTTTTTGTTTTTAGTCGTCTTCGTCCGGGTCTTCCTGATAGCCCTTGCCGGTTTCACCGGATCAATCCTGTTGCAGGGGCGCGAAAGCCGCCCCGGTGAGCCTGGCCAGGTCTTCAGGGGCCAGTTCGATCTCGAGGCCCCGTTTTCCGGCGCTGACAAACAGGGTTTCGAAGTTGTGGGCCGAGTCGTCGATAAACGTTTTCAGGCGTTTCTTCTGCCCGAGCGGGCTAACGCCACCCAACACATAGCCGGTGGTTCGCTGAACCAGCTGCTTGTCGGCCATAGCGGCCTTCTTGGCGCCTGCCGCCCTGGCAATCAACTTCAGGCTGAGCATGGCGGATACCGGCACCACGGCGACGGCGAGATCCTTGCCATCCAGCGACACGACCAGGGTTTTGAACACCTGGTCCGGGTTGGCCCCGGTTTTTTCCACGGCTTCATTGCCGTAGCTTTCTGCTGCCGGGTCGTGCTCGTATTCGTGCACGGTGAAAGGCACCCTGGCGCGTTTGGCGGCGAGAATTCCGGGGGTCATGCAGGCTCCTGTTAACTTCAGGGTTCGCCGGAATTAAACCACGGAGTGGCTGCGAGTGCATCTGGGGGGTACCGCAGCGCTCGGGCTTTGATCTATAGTGCAATTATGCCGATAACTACAAAAGGCCACACTATGCATTCACTGGCTCGCCGTGCCCTGAACCTCAGTGCTATCCCCCGGGATCTGGAATCTGTCACCTTTCGGGATACGGCCTCGGAGCGCCCGGGCCTGGTTGACCTGCCACCAGAGGTACCGGAGGCGATATGGCGTAGCGTGGAATCTCTGTACCGGACCGGTGTGCATCCCGGAATCCAGTTGTCGCTGCGCTACCGGGGTGAACAGGTGCTGCAGCGTGCCATCGGGCACACCTGTGGTAACGGCCCCCACGATGCCGGGTCCATTCCCCGGGTGCCAATGACTACCGAAACCCCCATCTGTTTTTTCTCGGCCTCTAAAGCGGTTACTGCCTTGCTGATCCACCTGCTTGCGGAGCAGGGGCTGGTGAATCTGATGGACCCGGTGTCTTACTACTGCCCGGAATTCGCCAGCCGCGGCAAGCGCACTATTACAGTACACCAGATTTTGTCCCACCGGGGCGGTATTCCTGCCATTGCCAGGGAAACCCCCATTGACGTGCTGTGGGACAAAGATGAAATGTGGCGTTTGCTGTGTAACGCACGGCCGGTCGAGGTGGACGGCGCCAGGGTTGCCTATCATGCGATTACCGGCGGTTTTGTGTTGCAGCGGGTGCTCGAGAAAGTGACCGGTGACAGCATCGACAACTATCTGGAGAAGTATCTGCGAGTGCCCATGGGCATGAAGTGGTTTACTTATGGCATTGCCCCTGAGCACCTGCACCACCTGGCCAGTAATTATGCCACTGGCCCCACGCCGCGGTTTCCTGTGTCCTGGGTTGTTAACCGGGCTCTGGGAGGGGATATCGGAACGGTGGCGCGGGTCACCAACGACCCCAGGTTTCAGGAAGCGGTGATTCCTGCCGGCAACCTTTGTGGTACGGCTGAAGAAATGAGCCGGTTCTTCCAGATGATGCTCAATGGCGGGGTGTGGAACGGTCAGCGCATCTGCAGCGAACTGACCGTGCGCCGGGCCGTACAACAGTTCGGTTCCCTGCAGGTGGATCGCACCATGATGATCCCGATGCGGTTCAGTGCCGGCATGATGCTGGGTGGCAATCCGGTAGGGCTCTGGGGGCCGCAAAGCCGGTACGCCTTTGGCCATGTAGGGTTGATCAACAAGTTCTGCTGGGCCGATCCGGCCCGGGACATTTCGGTCAGCCTGCTAACGACCGGGATTCCGATCATCGGCCACCACTTACCTGCGCTGGCGAAGTTTGTCTATACTGTGTGCAAGCAGTTTCCGGTGTTGCCGGAACACCGGCGCCGGCTGGTGGCAGCCTGACCGGAAGGATTGCCGGACTGTTAAGAAAAGTGAAAACCTGTTCACTTTAATTGAATTTTGTCAGACAGTCCGGCACACTTTTCACCGTACGACTTCCGGGATGTGGAAGTTGGATTCGACTCAATGGATGAGACACACCTATGGCAAAGTCAAAGCTATCCCCGCCAGATCAGCATCGAGTGACGCTGGATTATCACAACAGCGTGCGCTCTTATGTCCAGCAGCAGGTGTGTGATGAAGTACATCGCCTGGAACGCCGCATTGAAACCCTGAGACTGACCAAGGCGCCCCACGCCGCGCTGATGATTTCCGCCTATGAGCGTATGATCAGTCGCAAGAAGGGCTTTTTGCAGAACTGGGATTTGTGATCAGAATTTCCTTCGCTCAGAGTAAGCGACGGGCCAGAAGGCGATTGCACTGGCTTCGTCCTGGTTGGCGCAGTTGGCATTGTTTTTCTGATCGTCCCCGGTGCGGGCTGGTTCACCGTGTGAAGTGTAAATCCTGACTTCGTCCATGCTGTAGTTCAGCTCGATGCGCAGGCAATCAGGTGAGGTGATTGTTTCACCATACCGGTCCAGCCCGATGATCTTCCGCTCAGTGCTCTTGATGAAGAGTGTGTCTTTCTGAGCGTCTCCGGCAAACTCCTGGCGTAACTCAATGCCGCCGTAATCCCGGCTGACGTAATCGGCAGTGGCATATTCCGGCTGATTGTAGCCAGTGTTACTGAATTCATTGGCGTTGTAGCGGCTGCCAGAGAGTAGGCTGAGCAGCTGTGGTTGCTGCTCCCGGTCGGCGTCTCCAACATCGCGGGCAACATACTGGATTACCCGGTACACCTTGCCCGTGAGGTTTTCGGCAGGTGGCTGATAGCGCCAGTCGAGGGTCTGGTAATTCCACTCGGAGTCATTAAGCGGGCGCTGGCCGAGTAAAGCAGTCTGATCGGTGAAGCGGATGCGGGCGCCGGCACTGCGGGAGTTGTAGGTACCGGCCGCGCCGATGGCAATGCGCTCACGGATGTAGCGCCGGCCCTCATCAAAGTTGTCAATCCGCCCGACGCTGATTGCCTGGTTCATCAGATCCAGTGGGTTCCGCACTCGTGTATAGGCTTTGCCATCTTCCGTCGGCTGAGCCCCGATGAACCGGTCGATGTGGCGGCGGACGTCTGTCACCGTTGCCAGGTGCCGGGCGTCCGGCGCTTCGCTGTCGAGGGGCTCAATGCCGGTGTAAAAATCACTGAACCGGGTATGGCTCAGGGTATCCGGGGCCTGATCGGTATCGGTGAGATCAAAGGTGGAGAACGTCAGGTCAACGTTGCTGGCCGGGTTGAAGGCTGAGGATTCATCGCTGCCGCCGGTTTCCAGCCGGCATCCGCTCAGGGACAGCAACGCCAGTGATACGGAAATAAAAAGGCAGGTATGTCTCATTTAAGAAGGCCCCGGGGTGCGAAAAACGTTGTGAAAGGCTAAAGTGAGCTGTGCTCACAATAAACGATAAAGCACGCAGCTACCCGCGCGGAGATCACATTTTGCAGCAACGGTTCGCCCAGGCCGGGATTCCGGTGCTGGCTCTATTCCTGGTTCTGGCGGCGCTTGTTCTGCCGGTGCCGGCCATGGCCCAGGACACCTGCCGCGACGGTGCGATCCTGCTCGACCGGCACACCGGCAGCATCCGGGATCTGGGCAGTTGCCTGTGGTACCTGGAGGACCCGGACCAGGCCCTCACTATTGCACAGCTGCAGGCGCTGGACTCCGGCGCCTTTACCCGGCATGACGCCGGCGTCCTCAATTTCGGCTATACCGAATCGGCCTACTGGACCCGCTTTGACCTGAACACCGATGCCCTGCGCGGAGAGACCGACTGGATACTGGAGCTGGCACTGCCTTTGGTAGACAGCGTGCAGCTTTTCCTGGTGCGCGACGGGCAGCTGGTGGATCAGCGCCAGGCCGGCTATCAGGATAACTGGGAAGACCGCGACCTGGCTGTCCCCAACCCTACCTTCCGGTTGAGACTGGAGCCCGGAAGCAGCGTCCGGGTTTTTCTCCGGATAACCAATACCAATACCTTTCGGTTGCCAATTACGCTCTGGCATCCGGATGAGTACATCGAGAAAGTCTCCATAGACGAGGCGGTGCGGGGCGTTCTGCTTGGCGCCATTCTGGCTATCCTGGCCTATAACCTGTTTGTGGCTGTGTCGGTGCGCGAGCGCAGTAACATCTACTATGTGTTGTACCTGGTGTGTGCGGGGGTGTTTATTTCCACCGAGCAGGTCCATGGGGTGCAGTTACTGGATGAGCGGCCGGCCCTGCTGAACAAGGATTTTCTGCATTACCAGATCACTCTGACCTGGTTCTTCGGGCTGCTGATGGCCCGCTCGTTGCTGGAAACCCGGGAACGCTCGCCAGACCTGGACCAGGTGCTGCGGCTGTGTCTTTACTCGGTAGTGCTCACCTTCATTCTGTCTGTCTTCATGCCCTATTCAGTGGCCATGGAGTGGATTGTGCTCGTCTCGATCCTGCTCAGCATCATTCTGATTGTGGTCAGTTATCTGTCCTGGCGTTACTACAACCCCGCCGCCCGGGCCTACTTCTTCGCATGGACCATGGCGCTGATAGGCTTTGGAATCTACGCCCTGACGGTGATGGGCTATCTGCCGCTGAACACCTTCACCACCTATTCCCCGCAGTTTGGCCTGACCGCCCAGATTATCCTGTTCTCCTTTGCCCTGGCTGACCGCATCAAGCAGGTGCAGGGTGAGGCCATGGCCTGGAACCGGCGGGCCTTGGCCAACCTGGGGCGTTACCAGTCGCTGTTCAACAATGCCATCGAAGGGGTGTTCCAGATGTCGCCTGAGCGGCGGTTTGTCACGGCCAACCCCGCCATGGCCGAACTGCTGGGCTACAACAGCAGCCGTGAACTGCTGGATGAAAATCCGGATGTGCTGGAAACCTGCATTGCCGATGAGCGGTTACGGCGGCTGGTGGTAGAACAACTGGAGGCCCGCGGCACGGTGAAAGGGATCGAAGCCCGCTATTTCACCCGTCACGGGGAGGAACGCTGGGCGACCATCTCGCTGCACACTGCCTACGATTCAGAGGGCGTGCCGGTGCACCTGGAAGGTACCTGCATTGATGCTACCGAGAGCCACCAGCGCCTGCAGATCGAGCGCGAGCGCGAGCAGGAGCGGTTGGAGAAAGAGCTGGCCCGCAACTCTGCCAGGGCCAAGAGCCAGTTCCTGGCCAATATGAGCCATGAGATCCGAACCCCCCTGGCGGCCATCATCGGCTACGGCGAAACCCTGCTGGAGCCGGACCTGAGTGAGCAGGAAAAGCGCAGCAGCGCAGAGACCGTGGTGCGCAGTGGCCGGCACTTGCTGGAGCTGGTGAACGATATCCTGGATCACTCGAAGATCGACGCCAACAAGCTGGATGTCGATGTGGTGCCAGTGAACCTGCCGGAACTGCTGGATGAGATCCGCGCCTTCTTTGAGCCGAGGGCCCGGGAAAAAGGACTGGAGTTCCGGATTGTCTGTGACTATCCCCTGCCCGAACAGATCCGGACCGACCCGACCCGGTACCGGCAAATCATCATCAATTTATGTGCCAACGCCCTGAAGTTTACTGAATCGGGTTCGATCTCCCTGGTTATCCGGTGTGACCGGGACGCCGAAACCCTGATCGCCCGGGTGGTGGATACCGGCATTGGCATGAAACCGGAGCAGCTTGAGCGGTTGTTTGACCCATTCGCCCAGGGCAGCAGTGCCATTTCCCGGCAGTATGGTGGTACCGGTCTGGGCCTGAGTATTTCCCGCCGGCTGGCGGAGTTGCTGGGTGGCGATATCGGGGTCTCGAGCACCTACGGTGAGGGCAGTGAGTTCGAGGTTTCCATCAGTACCGGCAGTCTGCAGCAGGTGCATTTCCTGCGGGATGCCTCTGAGTTCAATCAGCGCCGTCGGGCGATTGCGATGGTGCGGGCGCCGCGCCTGTCGGGCAAGATTCTGTGTGCTGAAGATAACGAAGTGAACCGCAAACTGGTCTCCTTGCTGGTGGCCCGCACCGGGGCAGAACTGGTGCACGTGGCCAACGGTGCCGAAGCGCTGGAGCGGGTCAGGCGGGAAAGCTTTGACCTGATCCTGATGGACATCCAGATGCCGGTGATGAACGGCCGGGATGCCACCCAGGCAATCCGTGAAGCAGGTATCAATACGCCGATTATTGCCCTTACGGCTAATGTGATGGCAGAAGATATCGCCGAGTATCGGATGGCGGGCTGTAACGAGCACCTGGCCAAGCCGATCGACAAGCAACGTTTTTACGACGTTCTGGCCCGCTATCTGACCCAGTGCCCGGAGCCGGTTACCCGCACCGACCGGAGCTATTCCGGCCGGGTACTGGTGGCTGAGGACAATGAAGATAACCGCCTGCTGGTTGAGCGGATGCTGCGGCGTCTGGGCGTCGAGCCGGTACTGGTGTCTTCCGGGGACGAAGCAGTTCGCCGGGCCTTGTCGGATACCGTGCACCTGGTACTGATGGATCGCCATATGCCGGGTATGGACGGCGTTGAGGCTACCCGCCTGCTTCGGCAGGCCGGTTTCCGCCGGCCCCTGATAGCCTTTACCGCCGGCGACGAAGCCGAGAACGAGGCGTTGCTGGAGGCGGGCTGTGATGGTGTGCTCAATAAACCTATTGACCAAAGCCACCTGCAGGCCCTGCTGGACCGCTACCTGGCTTTGAGCAACGGTGATAGTTCCGGCCCGGACCATGAACTGGCGCACCTGGTGTCGCGCTTCCTGTCCGGGTTGAGGGCTCGCCAGCGGCGTATGAAACTGGCACTCGAAGAACGCAATGCTGACGTATTGCGCACCGAAAGCCACCAGATCAAAGGCACCGCCGGCGCCATGGGCTATCCGATGATGACCGAACAGGCCGGCAGGCTGGAGCATTGCCTGCGTCAGCCGGGTTGCGACTGGCAAGAAATCGCTAGCCGGCTGGAGCACTTGAACAACATGATCGACCAGGCTCTGACGGCGCTGGTTTTAACCACCGGTACCCCACAGGAACAGACCCATGAGTGATAACAAGCAACCGCAGGAACACCATTCACTGAGCATGATGTACGGCACCTACGCTGATGTACTGTTTGTGCTGTTTCCGTTTCTGGTGATTGCGATGCAACGGCTGTGGGATGGCAATGTCTACGAAACCCTGATGCGGGCAGACCTGAGCATTGCCGCGGCGATCATGGCCGGGCTGGCCATCGGCAAGTTTGTACTGGGGCTGGTAACCAATCGCGATCTGGGGCGGTACAAGGAGCGCATCGTGTTTTTTATCGCGCTGACCTTGTTTGTGGTGCTGGGGCCGTCCATCATTCTGATGTTGAGCATTGTGGGCAATGCCGAAGTCCCCGGGTTCGTGGCGTTTGTGCAGCCGGTGCTGCTGATTGTCGCCATCTCGCTTTACACTACCGCGGTCAGCATCAGTAATATCCTGGTGCGGGAAGGCGCTACCGGCAGCGAGGTTACCGGGAACCGGCCAGCGGGGGTGCGGGAACAGGGCCATCCGGGCCCGGCGCCGCTGGAGTTGCCGCGCAAAACCGGCAACGACTCATTCTGAGTGATCGAACATGACAGGAGTGAAGGGATGACGGATCTGAGAGTGCTGGTGGTTGAAGACGAGCCGGTCATGCGCGAGCGGCTGGTTCAGATGCTGTACAAGGCAGGGGCAACGCTGGTCACGGAATGCAGTGATGCGGCCTCGGCCAGGGCAGCATTCGATGCCAGTGAATACCAGATCATTCTGCTGGACCTGGGGCTGCCGGACGGCAACGGCCACGAGTTGATGACCCGCTTCAAGGAGGTTCGCAAGGAGCAGCACATTGTGCTGGTCACGGCGGATGATTCGATTGAGAGTATCCAGCGGGCGATCAGTGCCGGTGCCAACGGCTATGTGGTGAAGCCCTATTCCCAGGAAAAGATTCACGATGTGGTGAGTAACTACGCCATGGTCCGCGGTGGCGACATGGCGCAGATGCAGGGGCTGAACCGGCACCACTGACCGGCCCAGCCTGCGTTGGTTCAGGCCACCTGGCGGGCAATCCAGGAGTTGTAACGGGTGGCCAGCGCTCGCACATAGCGGGCCTCGGCGCCATCCAGGTTGCTCAGTACACCCTTGAAGATCCAGCCACGCTCATACAGTCCAAGCACCCGCTGCTCGTCGTCCAGATTGACGCGCTGATTCAGTTTCTTGCAAATTGCATCCAGCAGCGGCAGCTTTTCCGGGCGCCTGACCGGTGCCTGCCGGTTGGTCATCGGCTGATTGGCTGCCCGTGTAGTCGGATGTCTTCTCATGGTCTTCTCCTTGTCGTTTTGCGGCTGCAAAAACAGAAAACCCCGGGGGCTGAGGCAACCGGGGTCTGGCAGAGAAGCTGCCCCGGTTGCCGCAATGGCTCCCGGGACTGACCGAAAGCCGTTAGATGTCTTTCACCATGGCGCGCACGGATTGCCCTGCGTGGCAACCAGCGGTGGTAATAACGGTATATTTGGTAATCATCCTGTACCTATCGGCTCTGTGATTTCGGTTCGGTATCAGTGTATAGGCAATTGGCTGCTTTGCAATAGCCCTGACAATTCGGCAAACCCGTACAGACGGCAGGGGGCTGCCCGGCCATAATTCACTCCGTCACGTGTTTTTACGTTGTGCAATCCACGATGCCTCCGTATCAGGTATCGGATGGATCTCTCCTTTCTACGCAGCCCCCATGGGCTGCGTTTTTTTTGTTCTCCGGAAACTTCGTAGCCACTAATCCGTACAGTCATTGCAGGGCAAATTGGTGATAATTTGTACACTGAACTGGACTCTGCACACAGCCCGGGATGGCTTGGAGGTTATTGCACTGAGGCTTCGCCTTGGCAAATAACCCGTTGCCAGGTGTGATGCAGGATCAGGGCATCGTTGGCGGCCCGGTGAACCGGCAGGCCCAGCTCTGCAATAACCTGTTGCCGGGCCTCTGGCCAGTGCCGGATCTGGCTCTGGTTGAGCAGCAGGGAGACCGATTCCAGCTGGAAGGCGGGAGTTTCTCCGGCGGCCCGGTACAGCCGGTGTAGCCAGAAGCTGTCGAAGGTCCAGGCATCGCAGAACACCTGGCCTGACAGCAGCTCGTTCAGTTGTTGCACAACCTCGGTTGCCGGCCGGCCTTCTTGCTCCAGCCGGCTGCGGGAGATACCGTGAATGGCCTCGGCGCTGGCGGACCAGTCCTGCCAGAGCCGGTTTGGGCGGATCAGCCAGCTGTGCAGGGTGCCGTCCGGCAGGCACAGGCCAACCTCGATCGGGTAACTGGCGATCAGGTCAAGGCTGGAGGCCTCGAAGTCGATAAACGCTGGGCTGGAATCCGGTTGCATCAGGTATCGGTTCTGGTTCATTGTCGTTTTCCCCCGAGTTTACCGCCGATCCGGCGTTGACGCGAACCCAGCCGATGTTTGCGCTGTTACAATACCGCTCAGCTTTGAACATCCCGTGACACACCCCCTGATATTGTGGTGAGAATCCCATGACTGACACTGTTGTCGTTATCTATTCCGGAGGCATGGACTCGTTTACCCTGCTCCACCTGGCCCGTTCCCGGGGCCTTAAGGTCCATGCGCTGTCGTTCAATTACGGCCAGCGCCATGTACGGGAGCTGGAGGCGGCGCGGGCCGTTTGCCAGGCCGAGGGTATTCCCCACAAGGTAATTGATATCCGCGCCATGAGCGAGGTAATGGCCGGCTCTTCCCTGACCTCCGACCTCGAGGTGCCGGAGGGCCATTACGAAGAAGATTCCATGAAGTCCACCGTGGTGCCCAACCGCAACATGATTCTGCTGTCCCTGGCCACCGGCTACGCGGTAACCGTGGGCGCCGGGGCCGTTTGGTACGGTGCCCACGGCGGCGACCACGCCATCTATCCGGACTGCCGGCCCGAGTTTGTAGAAAAAATGGATGCCGTGTGCCGCATCGCCAATTACGAGCCGGTGGGTATCGAAGCGCCGTTCATGGCCCTGAACAAGGGCGAAATTCTGGCTGAAGGCCTGAAGCTTGGCCTGGATTACAGCCAGACCTGGACCTGCTACAACGGCCGGGACAAGGCTTGCGGCCGTTGCGGTTCCTGCGTGGAGCGGCTGGAAGCCTTTGCTGCCCATGGCCTGCAGGATCCGCTTACCTACGAGAATAACGTCTGATGTACCGGGTTAAAGAAGCTTTCTATACCCTGCAGGGCGAGGGAGCCCAGGCGGGCCGGGCGGCGGTGTTCTGCCGGTTCAGCAAATGCAATCTGTGGAATGGCCGCGAGCAGGACCGGGCAAGTGCGGTGTGCAATTTCTGTGACACCGATTTTGTCGGCACCGATGGCCAGAACGGCGGCCGCTTTGACACCGCTGAGGCGCTGGCGGCCCATATCCGCAGCCTGTGGCCGGACGCGCCGGGCAAACCCTATGTGGTGTGCACCGGGGGCGAACCGCTGTTACAGCTGGATGAGCCGCTGATTGCGGCCTTCCATGCCGAGGGCTTCGAGGTGGGGGTGGAAACCAATGGCACCCTGCCGGCGCCGGACGGTATCGACTGGTTGTGTGTGAGCCCCAAGGCGGACGCCGAGGTGGTGATAACCGAGTGTGATGAACTGAAGCTGGTCTTTCCTCAACCACTGGCCCCACCGGAGCGCTTTCTGGGCATCCGGGCCCGGCATTATTTTTTGTCTCCGATGGCGTCGCCCTCGGTACCGGATCAGGGCGATGATCCGGTCAAGCGGAGCAATACCCGCAAGGCCACTGATTATTGCCTGGCCCACCCGCAATGGCGCCTGACCCTACAGATGCACAAGATTCTGGGCATCGACTGACTCAGGCGGTTTTCCGGAGCCCGGTTTCCCGGGCGCGGAAATGGCTCGGGCTCAGGCCGGTCCAGCGCTTGAAGGCGCGGGTAAAGTTGGCGGCATCGGCGTAGCCCAGGGCATCGGCAATCTGGCTCAGGTTCATGCCGGTGCTGCCAAGCAGATCCCTGGCTCGTTCCAGCCGTACCTGATCCACCAGGTTCTGGAAACTGGCGTCTTCTTCCTGCAGCCGGCGCTTGAGCGTGCGCTCGGAGACAAACAAGGTGCTGGCCACCCGGGCCAGTTTTGGCGGGAACGGGTGGCTGGTTTCGATCACCCGGCGCACCCGGCAGGCGAAGCCGGCGTCTTCCTGCAGCTGTTTCAGCGCTTCTTCACACTGTTCTTTGGAGCTTGCCGCCAGCCGTTCATTGGAGAAGCGAACCGGTTGTGCCAGCTGGCTGACCGGAATCACCAGGGCATCCTCACTGGCGCCGTACTCTACCGGTACGCTGATCATCCGGCGGAACCGGTGGAAGTGGCCCGGTTCTGCACCGCGCCGGAGAACCCGGATGCCGGGCACCGTGGCGCCGGTGAGTTGTGCGCCCATAGACACGCAGCCGTACAGCACCGCATCCAGCACAAAGCCCTGCAGGGGACCCAGTTCGACATTACAGGAAACCGTGTATCGGGCGTTCTGGCCATTGAGGTGCTTTTCCACCTTCAGGTGCGGCGCCCGCAGTGTCAGGTAGCGGGTCATCAGCTCCAGCGCTTCTTCCAGGGTACGGCTGCTCATGACGGCGGTGCCCAGGGCCCCGTGCAGGGGTAACCGGAGTTCCCTGGCCAGCATGATACCCAGGCCGGGTTCGCCGCTTTCAATAATGGCCCGGGTGACAAATTCGCTGGCCTGGGCCTGGCTGACCCGGAGATCGGTGGAATTGAGGCGGGCCGGATCCAGCCCAACCCGCAGGATCAGGTCCCGCTCGTCTACGCCGATGGTGTGGAGCAGTTCGGCCAGGGTGTGCAGGTAGATGGCCGGCATACCCAGGTCCTGTGCGGTAGAAACTGAGGCGCGCATGGGTTTCCTCGTCAGTGTCTGTTGTTGTTATGCAAGGTACTCGGTCACAGATTATGGCCTTTTGCGGTGCCTGACCCCATGACTTCAATGACGGGTCAACGGGCCGGAGAGGCCAATTGCCCGCCATAACGGCGCTGTCACTGGCTGTGCCGGCGGATGAACGCTTCCAGGACACGGGCAGAACGCCCCGGGCTTTCCAGCATGGGCAGGTGGCCAACGCCCCGGAACACATGCACTTCGGCCTGGGGTGTTGCGGCTTCGAACCAGTCCACGCAGCGGGTGGGGGTGATCACATCTTTGTCGCCCCATTGCACTTGCAGTGGTGGGGTTGCCGCCCCCAGATAACGGGCTGGTGCCAGAGGGTCGGCCAGCATGTCGTTGAAAATATGGCGCAGGGAATCCCGGCGTTTCAGCAGGTCCGGGCCCAGCAAGCCGGTCATGGCCAGCCCGGGCAAGGTCGGCTTGCCGTTGCCGACACTGTTGAACATACGATAGACCCCGCTCCAGTCCCGAGGGATAAGGATGGCGTCGCGGTCGGTTTTGAACGGTGCATTGAGGTCGGCATCCGGCTGTTCCGGTATGCCGGCACTGTTCAGCAGTGTGACGGTGCGGGGTTGCTGGGCCATGGTATGGGCCATGACCGAGGCGATGGCGCCACCCATGGAACTGCCGGCAATATGCAGGTTGTTGGTGGGGTAACCGGCCAGCCAATGACCGAGCCGCCGGGCCTGGCTTTCATAGCGGTAACAGGCATCCGGGCGGTACTGGCTTTCGCCAAGGCCGGGAACATCCGGTACCAGCAGGTGCCAGTCGGACGGCAGCATTTGCATCCACAGCGCCCAGTTCTCCTTCATGGCGGCAAAGCCGTGGATCAGCACCAGCGTGGGTTTGCCCGGCGCCGGCCGGCCCCGCTCCAGAAACACCAGCCGGTGGCCGTCGACCAGGGTTTCCCTGCGCCGGGCGCGCAGTAGCCAGCGTTGGCCGGTGCGGGCGGCAGGCCACAGATTGGGAGCGGGAATTCTCATGGGTACAACCTCGTAACAGCAGTCTGTTAACCAGTGTAGCGGGCTGTGGCCGGGGCGCTATTGCCGGGTTGCCTTGGGCGTCCGGGCGGTCAGGTCAGTTGTTGCCCAGGTTGATGTCGGTGATGACCGGGTTGTGGTCTGAGGCCCGCCACGGCTGCTGGCCGTTCAGCGGCGAACTCCGGTTGTAAGCCAGGGCCCGCACCTCATCGGCGTTGATGTTCCAGCTCTGCGCACGGGTGACTCTGGGCGCCAGGCCCGGATCGGCCAGGCTGTAATCCAGGGAGCCTTTTTCGCCCCGGTAGCGATAAGTATGATGGGGGCAGTTGTCCGGCCGGCAGGGGTGGAAATGGTGTACCAGGCTCAGGTAGCCGGCCTGCCGGAATCTTTGCACCGGTGTTTCCATGGCATAGCTGTTGAGGTCGCCGGTAATCAGGGTGCCGGCCAGTTGAGAGGGTTCGGGCAGCGTGCCAAGCCAGCGGATGAGTTCGTTTGTTTCCTGGCTGCGGCGATGGCTGTAGCAACTCTGACCATCGCGCTGGTCGGCGTCCGGGCCCGAGGCTTTGCGGCAAGACTTGGACTTCAGGTGCGGCACCACAACCCGCACGGCAGCACCACCGGAGGTCGGGCGAAAGGCCTGTGCCAGCGGCGGCCTGCCCTGATGCCGGAACGGTCCGGAGTTGAGCCGGTGTGCCTCGCCGGTTGGTTGCACCCGGTCTGACCGGTACAGCAGTGCCGTGCGGATGGCGTCAGAGCCATCCCGGCCGGGGCTTTGGATAAATTGCCAGTGCGGGCCCAGGGCTCCGGCCAGTTGCGCGATGGCGCTGTGCGGGTCATAGCCGTCATTCTCCAGTTCACTGACCGCAAGAATGTCCGGCCTGGCCTGCTCAATCGCAGTACGCAGCCGGCGGGTCTGTCTGTCCAGGTCCTTGCTGGATGCCGCCCCTCTGGCCGTGGGGAACCCGCTGCCCTGACCGTCCCCGTTGAAGAAGTTCTGCAGATTCATGGCCATTACCCGGACACTGCCGGGCTCCGGGGCCGGTGGTGGCTCCGGCCGCGGATTGCTGCGCTGGAATTCGGGCATTCCCGAAGGTTGCAGGCGCCATTGTCCGAAGCGGAAATCCAGCACCCCCTCAAGTTCCGTTACCCGGTCGCCGGCCCGCAGGGGTGATTGGTCGGCCATGTTGTTGAGCCAGGGCGTTGGTTGCGGCTGGCGCTGGCTTTTGCCGTCGTCCAGCACCACCCGGTCAAGTTGGTTGCGCCGGGCGAGTGCCGCAGCGGCCGGTCCGGGGGGCAGGTGTTCGGTAGGCGTGACCTGATCGGCGCTGGCCAGCGTCAGTTCGCCGTACACCGCCAGGTTGTAGTGGTCGATTACCGTCAGCCGCTGACTGAACCTGACCCGCATATTCTCCAGATGCTCCGGGGGCTCAGGCCAGGGCAGGCTGACCTCGATGGGTTCGGGGAGTGGCTCGGCCCCGCAAACCTTCAGCTGCTGAACCGCGACAAGTTCGGTGAGTCCGTGGAATTCCTTGACGGTACCAGTTACCCGTAGCCGCTGGCCGGGCTTTCCGGTCTTTTTGCTGGTGTAGACAAACAGGGCTTCGGAGGTGGCGGGGTTGTTATCGGCCTCGTGATCGGCCTGTTGCAGGTAAAAACCGTTGAAACCGCCCCGCTGCCGGGCATCCTGGGTAACGATGCCCTCTACGGTGACCGTTTGCCCCGCCAGTGGGGAACGGGCCGAGTCAGACTGGATGCGGTGTATCGGGGTTGCCGGATCGCCACAGAGCGCGGCCGCACCTGCGGGTAGCAGGGCGGCCAGAATCAGGCTGATAAGGGGTATTGTTCCGGTCGTGTTCACCGGGGCAGTTTAGCAGAGACCGGCGACCGCTTTGAGTGCCCGTTCCCGTTTGCTGCCAAAACCAAGCTCATCCGGGTTGGCCAGTTCCAGTTGTTGTACCAGCGGGTCCGGGTGCAGGTTGTCCAGGGCGATACCCATTCTGGCCAGCAGGTAGGGTGCCAGTGCTGCCCGGGTTTCAAGGATCAGGCGGCCCTGTTCCATGCCGTAGTCGTTGGCAATGATTTGTTGCTGGGCTCCGGTCAGCCGTTGATCGGGCGTGATTTCCAGGTTCACCATGCGTAGCCAGTCTTCATCCTGGCGGGCAGTCTGCCGGGCTTTCTGGCGCAGGGCTTCCGGGTGCCCCTGGAACCGGCTCAGGGCGAAGTCGCGGAATTCCCGGTTGGCATGGCACCAGGCACGGACATGCCAGTTATTGCCGGTGCACACCAGGGTGTGGGGTTCCAGCAGGCTTTCGGCGGCTTCCGGGCGGCTCAGGGAAATATAACTGGCGCGCAGTTGCCGGCGATAGCGGGTTGCCGTTACCACGGCACGCATGGTTTCGGGTGCTATGTGACGGACCGGTTCAACAATCACGGTGTTTCCGGGCAGGCCCAGGTCCAGTTCCGAGAAGGTGGCGCCCAGTTTTTGCTGGCGGGCCAGCAGGTCATGGTACTCACTGACCTGCCCGTGGGTGACCACCGGCTTGAACCCCGGAGCCGGCACATACCCTTTAAGGTGGCGGTCATAGACCAGGTTGCCTGGCGCCAGCTCGCGCAGGTAAGTGTTGATATCTTTAGAGGCTTGCTGCCGGCCGATACCGAAACTGTGGCAGATGTGGTTGGTGGTCAGGCGACCTTCCCACAGTGCGATGATTTCGATGAGTCGATAGCGAAGCAGCAGATCCCAGCGAATGGGCCAGTCCGTTTTCTTCATAACCAGGCGCTCACGGTCCAGTAATTTGCGTGGCAATTATGTTACCTGCTCCGGCAATCAGGGTGTGTTACGTCCCATTAATGTAAAACAATGTTAAACCGGGCGCCAGTAGCATCGCCGGTCTCGGCAAGTGCCTAGTGGCAGGGGCGTGTATCGGCTGGTTAAATACCTGACTGCAGCAACTTGTAAGACTGCTATCTTTATTTTGCCAATCCAGATTTACCTGACGGAGCTGTTGATGACGCGAATGGTCGTTTCTCTATCCGCGTTGATCATGAGCATTGTGCTCCTGGTCAGCGGCAACGCCTTTCTTATGACGTTGCTGGGCATTCGCCTGAGTATCGAACAGGTATCCCCGGATGTGATCGGCTGGGTGCTGGTGTGCTATTCCATCGGTTTTGTGGTGGGCACCCTGTACGTGCACAAGATTATCGGCCGGGTTGGCCATATCCGCGCTTTCGCTGTGTTTGCTGCGATGGCAGCGGTAGCGGCGCTGCTGTACCCGATGGCAGTGTCTACCCTGTTCTGGGCGGTGTTGCGGGTATTGTCCGGATTCAGTATTGCCGGGGTTCTGGTTGTTATCGAAAGCTGGTTTTCCAGTCGCGCTACCAACAGTAACCGCGGCGCTATGTTTGCGGTATACCAGATCGTTTTCTATCTCTCCGCCGCCGGCGGTCAGTTAATTGTGAATGTGGGCGAGCCCTCCAGCTTCCTGCCGTTTTCGCTGGCAGCCATTTTGCTGGCCCTTGCCTTGATTCCGTTATCGCTGACCCGGATGGAAGCACCGGTTATCGAGCAGGCTGACCGGATGTCGGTGTTCAAACTGGCCCGGGAATCTTTCTCCGGCGTTGCCGGTGCGCTGATCAGCGGCGTTCTGATTGGTGGCTTCTATGCCCTGGGGCCGGT
>CAYUNQ010000022.1:0-4427 GCA_964446185.1 uncultured Marinobacter sp.
AAGGACACGGCATCCTTGCCTTCAAGGCGGTTGCACAGGGTCTTGAACAGGGTGTCCGCCTGCTGGTGTGCGGCCTGGGCCCGGGGCGGTACCGGCCGGTCGGAGTCCGGTTGCGGGCAGGCAGCGCAGTCACCAAAGGCGAAGATGTGATCGTCCCGGGTAGTTTTCAGGGTCTGCTCGACCATCAACTGATTGCTGCGGTTGGCTTCCAGCCCGTCCAGGTCAGCCAGAAAGCCCGGGGCTTTGATGCCGGCGGCCCAGATGGTCATCTGGGAAGGCAGTTCGGTGCCGTCTTTCATCACCAGGCTGCTCTCCCGCACTTCGCTGACCGGTTGGCCGGTCAATACCTGTACTTTCTGGCGCTGCAGTTCCCGGGTTGCGGCGGCGGACAGCCTGCCAGGCAGGGCCGGAAGAATGCGGTCGGCGGCTTCGATGACGCTGATAGACACGTCTGAGGACTTCAGGTGGTTCATGCCGTACACCGGCAATTCGCGGGATGCCAGGCGCAGTTCCGCTGCCAGTTCCACGCCGGTGGCACCGGCACCGATGATGCTGATGTTCAGAGCGTGGGGCTGGCCCTGCAGGGCTTCGTGGTTCTTGCGCAGGAAGGCATTGAGCATCAGGTTATGAAACCGTCGGGCCTGGCGCAGGCTGTCCAGAAACAGGCAGTGTTCCTGGGCACCGGGGGTGCCAAAGTCATTGGCGGTGCTGCCCACCGCTATCACCAGGGTGTCGTACCGGATCCGGCGCTCAGGTACTACTTCATGGCCTTCGTCATCGTGGAACGCGGCAATCACAATTTCCTTCGCTGTACGATCCAGGCCACTCATGCGGCCAAGCTGGAATTCGTAATGGTGTTTGCGGGCATGGGCCCGGTAATTGATCTCGTTGGCACTGGAGTCCAGTGAGCCGGAGGCGACTTCGTGCAGCAGGGGTTTCCAGACGTGGGTCAGGCCGGCATCGACCAGGGAAATGCGGGCTTTGTGTTTCTTGCCCAGTTTGTTACCCAGCCGGGTAACCAGTTCCAGGCCGCCGGCGCCGCCACCGACGACGACAATGTGATGCAGGTGTTCCATAACAACAGTCCTTGAAGTGAAGAGAGCCAAGCACTCTTGTGAAAAGAATGCTTGGCTGTCCTCACTGCAGCGGGCCGTTTTACTTTGCCGGCTGAACCGAAGGCGGCTAATACTAATGTCGTAGTCCCGCTATGGCAATTCACGCCTGCGGCCTGTTGATTGGCCCTGGGGCGGCAGCCGGTCGTGATTGATTAATAATGCGCTATCCTGCACTTTAGTGAGAACGCCCTCGGGGCTTTTTTGTTAGTTAAACATCAACAGGAGACTAACTGTGAAACTGGAAGTCAGTGGCATTGCGGACGGCCAGCCGATTCCGGAAAAGTTCGCCTTCGGCGTGTTCAGCGAAGACGATCATATGAGCTTTGGCCGTAACCGGAACCCGGAACTGGTGTGGAGCAGCGCGCCGGAAGGCACCAAGAGCTTTGTGGTGATGATGTTTGACCCGGATGTGCCCAGCGTAGCGGATAACGTGAACCAGGAAGGCAAGACAGTGGCGGCCGATTTGCCGCGCGTGGATTTCTTCCATTGGCTGCTGGTGGATATTCCGGCCGGTGTCAGCCGCATTCCGGAAGGCGAGGACAGTGACGGTGTTATTCCTAAAGGCAAGGAGCACGGCTCGGGCCCGATCGGGGTGCGTGGTGTGAACAACTACACCCAGTTTCTGGCCGGCAATCCGGACATGGCCGGTACCTATGCCGGTTATGATGGCCCTTGCCCGCCCTGGAATGATGAACTCCTGCACCATTACCACTTCGAGGTGTATGCCCTGGATGTGGAAACTCTGGGACTGCAGGGCGAGTTCGACGGTAACGATGTACGCCAGGCCATGGCCGGGCACGTGCTGGCCAGCGCCCGGGTAACCGGAACCTACACCCTCAACCCGGACCTGCGCTGACCGGGTACCAGCGGAGCCGGGCAGCACCGGCTCCGGTTTCATCGAACTGTCTTGCGGATGTCACCGGGGTGTCACCCGGCTTTGTCAGAGTTTTCCCGGCACAAAGAGGGCTGGCCTGACAACGCAGGAGGCACCATGCGCGACTACCGCAGCGTATTTATCTCAGACGTCCACCTGGGCACAGCAGACTGCCAGGCCGGGCCGTTGCTGGATTTTCTCAACACCCTCCGGTGCGACACCCTGTACCTGGTGGGCGATATCATCGACTTGATTGCCATGCAGCGCCGGGCCCACTTCCCGGAAAGCCATCGGCAGATTATCCACAAACTTCTTGAACTGGCTGCTTCCGGTACCCGGGTTGTCTATGTGCCCGGAAACCATGACGAATTCTTCCGGCGCTTCTGTGGCCAGACCCTTTCCGGTGTTGAGCTGCACTACAAGGCGGTACACACCACCGCGGATGGCCGGCGTTTTCTGGTATGCCACGGCGACCAGTTTGACCAGGTAGTGCGCTGCAGTCCGCTGATGCTGCTGGTAGGCGACCGTGCCCACGGCCTGCTGCTGCGACTCAACCGCTGGTTCAACGCTCTTCGCCGGTTGCAGGGCAAGCCCTACTGGTCGCTGGCGGCCTGGATCAAGAGCCGGATCGGTAAGGCTCGGACCTTCATTCGCCGGTTTGAGCTGGCCGCTCTGACAGCGGCGGAGAAAGGCGATTTTGATGGCTTCATCTGCGGTCATATTCACTCAGCCGGCTTCTTGCGTGGTGAAGACGGGCTGTACTGTAACGACGGTGACTGGGTCGAACACTGCTCGGCCCTGGTGGAAACGGCGGAGGGCGAACTGCAGTTGCTGCAATGGTCGGACCGGCCGGTTATTGTCGCTACGGAGCATGATGCACCGGGTGTTGGCAGCGGCGCAGGAGAGCGTCCGGTGGTGGACGTGCTGACGCCATCGTTCATCGAGCAGGTGAACCGGGTTGCTGGTTGATTAAGTTGATATTTGGAGGCCTAAACAATTTGTTTTCAGATCGTTAGCCTTGGATGATCGTCTACCCTCCATGAGAAATTCAATTCCACAAATAATTTATTTATATCAGTAGGTTGTGTTTGTTCTGCTGTAGGGTTCCAGGCTGTTTTCGGGGGATGGAATCTTGGCTTTCGGGAGGTTGCGACTTGAAATATATTTTGTGGTCTATATAATTTGATCCCGACTTAATAACCGAATTGATCAAGTTATGACATCAGAAGGATCGAATACCACCGCCATCACCTTGCGCAAACCCACCAAGGATGATGGCTACAGGCTCCACCAGCTGGTAGCTGAATGCCCACCGCTGGACCCCAACTCGATTTACTGCAACCTGTTGCAGTGCAGCCACTTTGCCGAGACCGGCGTGGCGGCGGAGAAGGACGGCGATCTGGTCGGCTTCATCTCCGGATACATCCCTCCCCAACAGCCCGAGACCGTGTTTGTCTGGCAGGTGGCGGTTCACGAGAAGGGTCGTGGGCAGGGCCTCGCCAAGCGGATGCTGAAGGAAATCGTAGGCCGGGACGCGTGCAACAAGGTCACGCACCTGGAAACCACGATTACCGAAGACAACGAGGCCTCCTGGGCGCTGTTCCGCTCTTTTGCCCGTGATCTGGGAGCCGAGCTCACCTATCACGAGCACTTCGAGAAAGAGACCCACTTTGGCGGCAAGCACGACTCCGAGTTCCTGCTGCGCATCGGGCCCTTCACGAAGCCTGTCTGAGTGCCCTGATTCACTGATGTGAATCGCCGATAGCGACTAGAAACAGCCGGCAGGCCACCCGAGGTGGGCCTGCCACATGGCTGACATCAACGCACGGTGGGCTTGTTGCGACCGACACGTATTACCAGCAGGCTTCCCGCGCAATTACCTCGAACCTGACATGCTAAGAGGCAAG
The DNA here is from genome assembly GCA_964446185.1 of uncultured Marinobacter sp. GTDB lineage: Bacteria > Pseudomonadota > Gammaproteobacteria > Pseudomonadales > Oleiphilaceae > Marinobacter. Next base: position 3,897 of record CAYUNQ010000022.1, read on the forward strand.
ACAATGGAAATTTTTAAGTCCACTGAATCTGAAGTCCGTGTTTATTCCCGTGCCTTCCCGGTGATTTTTAACCGTGCCAAGAACGCGCACCTGTACACCGAAGACGGCAAACAGTACCTGGACTTCCTGGCCGGTGCCGGTTCACTGAACTACGGCCACAACAACGATATTCTGAAAAAAGCGCTGCTTGAGTACATTGAGGCGGACGGCGTGAGTCAGGGCCTGGACCTGTTCACCACCGCCAAGCACGACTTCATGGAATCGTACAAGAAGTACATCCTTGATCCCCGTGGCCTGAACTACAAGATGCAGTTCACCGGCCCCACCGGTACCAACTGTGTGGAAGCGGCCATGAAGCTGGCCCGTAAGGTGAAAGGCCGTACCAACATCATTTCTTTCACCAACGGTTTCCATGGCGTAACTGCCGGTGCCGTTGCCGCCACCGGTAACGAGCATCACCGTGGTGGTGTAGGCGTACCCCTGGGCCACGTGGACTTCATGTTCTACGACGGCTACCTGGGTGAAGACGTC
>CAYUNQ010000022.1:4437-4947 GCA_964446185.1 uncultured Marinobacter sp.
AAGGTACTGTCTGACAGTTCCTCCGGTGTTGAGCTGCCGGCTGCGGTGATCGTTGAGGCGGTCCAGGGCGAAGGCGGTCTGAACGCAGCCCGTGCCGAGTGGCTCAAAGGCCTGTCCGAGCTGTGCCAGAAGCACGACATCCTGATGATTGTGGATGACATCCAGGCCGGTAACGGCCGGACCGGTGAGTTCTTCAGCTTTGAATTTGCCGGCATCAAGCCGGACATCGTGACCGTATCCAAGTCCCTGAGCGGCTATGGCCTGCCGATGGCCGAGGTGATCTCCGAAGGCAATGTGGGCCTGATGCAGGCGGTGAAGAAGTTTGACCCGGACAAGGGCTTCCGCCTCGCGACCTATGCGATGTGGTGGATCCGCGCCGCGATCGGGGCAGCGTGTGTGGGATTGGCGATACTCCTGGTCTCGGTGATCAGGGAGCGCATATTCGTATGGAAGCGAGATCCGTACAGGGAGGTCGAGAGATGATCATCAGCACGGCAGAGGGCATACCGG
>CAYUNQ010000022.1:4957-17138 GCA_964446185.1 uncultured Marinobacter sp.
ATGGCCTGCCGATGGCGCTGGTGCTGTTCAAGCCGGAGCTGGACGTATGGGAATCCGGTGAGCACAACGGTACCTTCCGGGGTAACAACATGGCGTTCGTAACGGCCCGCGCTGCCGTTGAAACCTACTGGAAAGACGATGCCTTCGCCAACGAAGTGAAGGCCAAGACCAAGGTGCTGGGTGATGCCCTGCAGGCCATCTGCGACAAGTACCCGGGTGAGTTCAAGATGAAAGGCCGGGGCCTGATGCGCGGTATCGAAGCCAGGCATGCCGAGGTAACCGGACCGATCACCAAGCGCTGCTTCGAGAAGGGCCTGATCATCGAGACCAGTGGTCCGAATGATGAAGTGATCAAGTGCCTGATGCCGCTGACCACCAGCGAAGACGACCTGCGTCTGGGTGTTCAGCTGCTGGCCGAATCGGTCGACGAGATCCTGCAGGAAGGTGTGAGCGAGGCGTCGTAAGACGCCCGTTTCTCCCACCTTTCCAAAACGCAGATTACGAAGGCAAGGATATGACTACGGCACAGCATACTGTCGAGAAAATCGGCGGTACATCAATGAGTAACTACGAGGCCGTGCGCGACAATATCATTATTGGCCAGCGCAAGAAGAGCGACCTCTACCAGCGGATTTTCGTGGTTTCGGCCTACGGTGGCGTAACCAACGAACTGCTGGAACACAAGAAAACCGGCGAGCCGGGCGTGTATGCCCTGTTTGCCGACGCCGAGTCCGACTGGGCCTGGGGTGACGACCTCACCAAGCTGATCCAGTTGCTGACCGACATCAACGGCGAACTGTTCACAGACCCGATGCTCAAGCAGCAGGCGGACCAGTTCATCACCGACCGCATTGAAGGTGTGCGCGGTTGCCTGATTGACCTGCAGCGTCTGTGCTCCTACGGCCAGTTCCGGCTGGAAGAGCACCTGCTGACGGTGCGGGAAATGCTGGCGGGTATCGGGGAGGCTCACAGTGCCTTCAATACCGCACTGAAGCTCCAGCAAGAAGGTATCAATGCCCGGTTTGTGGACCTCACCGGCTGGCGCGACGCCGAGCTGCTGCCGCTGGATGAAAAGCTCAGGCAGGCGTTCGACAGCATCGACCTGAGCCGTGAGCTGCCGATTGTGACCGGCTACGCCCAATGTAAGGAAGGTCTGATGCGCACCTTCGACCGTGGCTACAGCGAGATGACGTTCAGCCGGGTAGCGGTGATGACCAACGCCCGCGAAGCCATTATCCACAAGGAATATCACCTGAGCTCCGCCGACCCGAAAGTGGTGGGTGAAGACAAGGTGGTTCCCCTGGGTCGTACCAACTACGATGTGGCGGACCAGCTGGCCAACCTGGGTATGGAAGCCATCCACCCCCGGGCTGGCAAGGGCCTGCGCCAGAACGAGATTCCGCTGCGGGTGATGAACACCTTCGAGCCAGAGCATACCGGTACCCTGATCACCGGTGATTACATCAGCGAGAAACCGCAGGTGGAAATCATTGCCGGTGCCAAGGGTGTGTTTGCCATCGAAGTGTTCGACCAGGACATGCAGGGCGAGCCGGGTTCCGACCGCAAGATCCTGGACGTGCTGACCCGATTCAAGGTGCGCTTCATGTCCAAGGACACCAACGCCAACACCATCACCCACTATGTGGACACGACCCTCAAGCACGTGAAGCGTGTGGTGAAAGCGCTGGAAGAAGAGTTCCCCAATGCCGAGGTCAGCACCCGCAAGGTGGCTCTGGTTTCGGCCTGTGGCAGCGACATGAAGGTGCCGGGTATCCTGGCGCGTTCGGTAAAGGCGCTGGCGGAAAAAGAGATCAGCGTGCTGGCCATTCACCAGTGCATGCGCCAGGTGGACATCCAGTTCGTGATTGACGAAGACCACTACAACCAGGCGATTGTGGCCCTGCACGGGGCGCTCATCGAGCCCCACAACCACGAATACGCGATCGTGGCGGCAACCACCGCCTGAAGAATTGCCCGCAAGCGGAACCGGTCGCTTCGCTTGCGGGTGATGGAGGACGTCTTGCCTCCTGATCGGGCGCCCGGTCGGCCGTCTCGCCTCTGGCGAGTTATTATGGCCGGGCGTGGCCGATCACCTTTCCTTCCCCTGCTTCCTTTCCTCTCATCCCCCGTGCAGCAGCCAGAACCAGGCGCCGACAGTCAGCTGGCAAGCCAGCACCACCACAGTCAGCAACAGCCGTAATTTCAGATACCAGCCGGGCCAGTAATGGCGCATCCAGCGTGCGTCCACCAGATACAGCAAGGCAAAGCCCACCGAGTACAGCAGGATTTTCTGGGGCGTGTGCAGCAACAGGCCAAGCCCGGCACTGACAAAGAACACCTGGCTTAACACCATGGTCACCAGCGGCGACTGCGGGTAGGTGCGGTTCTCCAGCTGCAGTGCCATGGTCCAGTAAATGCCGCCCATAAAAGCCAGGATCCCGGCGCTGTACAGATAAAACCAGCCAAGGATAGCAACGCTGCTGGCGGGCAGGGCAAACAGGCCGACCACCCCGGCGATAAACGGAACCAGGCCGGCAATGCCGACCAGAATGGCAAGGCGGGCGACTGCAATCACGACCGCTGCCTCGGTTTCAGTTCATTGAGGGTGATGCGCACGGTAAATCTCCCTGAATTGCGATACAGGGATATTTACGCTTGCTATAGCCGTAGGGATCACCGGCCCAGTTCGAGACATTCCCGATGGGCGGGGCAGGTAACCAGGTGATCGTTCACCATACCGGTGGCCTGCATAAAGGCGTATACGATGGTGGGGCCGACAAAGTTGAAGCCGGCTTTTTTCAGGGCCCGGGACATGGCTTCGGATTCTGCGGTAGTGGCGGGTACCTGTTCGATGGTTTGCCAGTGATTTTGCCGGGGTTGGTGCTCCACGAACTGCCAGAGAAAATCGGCAAAGCCGATGCCTTGCTCCTTCAGCGCCAGGTAGCTGCGGGCATTGCGGATAATGGACTGCACTTTCAGTCGGTTGCGGATAATGCCGGGGTTCTCGAGCAGCCGGGCCTGGTCCTGCTCGGTGAAGCGCACGATCTGTTCCGGATCAAAACCGGCGAAGGCGGCGCGGTAGCTTTCCTGCTTGCGCAGAATGGTGATCCAGCTCAGGCCCGCCTGCTGGCCGTCCAGGCATAGCTTTTCGAACAGCGCCTGGTCATCGTATTCCGGGCGGCCCCAGACGGTGTCGTGGTAGTGCACATAGAGCGGGTCGGTTCCGCACCAGGGGCAGCGTTCGCGGGTCTTACTCATTGGGCCTCCGGGTCAGCGCCTGGCGCGGATTATGCGCTGGAACAGGGGTTCCCAGCTGGTGTCTGATGGTCGGACCGGGGTTAGTGCAAACTCGTCTGCCGGCGGCTCCAGCAGCGTAAGGTCCGGCCACGGTGTGCGGTTGCCGTCGGTGGACGCCTGGTGCACCAGGGTAATCACAAAGCCTTCGGCATAGAAACAACTGGCCTGCCACAGGCCATCAGGCTGGTCGCCATAGAGTTCGAAGTTCTTGCGGACTTCCAGGGTTTGCAGGTTGCCGGCAATGCCCCGCCCGGTGGCTTTCAGCCAGGCTTCCTTGAGCGTCCAGACCTGCAGGAAACAAAAAGGATCATCGGCCCGGAACAGCCACTCCTGCTCCACCGGCGAAAACCAGCGCCTGGCCACGCCGGTCCAGTCCGGCTTGCGTTGGCCTGGTTCGATATCAATACCCAGCGGCCGGCCGCCGGTGGCCACGGCCGCCAGTTCCCGGCTGTGGCTGAGGCTGAGGCACCAGTGCGGGGGAGTAATCGTTGCTACGGGGCGGCCATCAACAGGAACACAGTCTTCAGGGGCCGTGTTGCTGGCGGAAGCAATGCCCTGGCGCATCAGCCAGCGGCTGGCCAGGAATTCCCGCCGGCGGGCGCCTTCCAGCCGGGCCATGGTGTCGGCCTCAAAGCGGGTCATCCACTCTGGCGGTGCGGGCAGGTCCCGCTGGATCTGGTGACACAGCCAGATATGGGGCCGGTCAGGGTTGCAGGCGTTGGATGGTCCAGCCATCACCCTCTCTCACGTATTCGAAGCGATCGTGCAGCCGGCTTGGTCGCCCCTGCCAGAATTCAATCCGCTCCGGAACCACCCGGTAACCACCCCAGAAACTGGGCAGGGGGATTTCGCCGGAGCTGAACTTGCGTTTCATTTCTGCCACTTTCTGTTCCAGCAGGCCCCGGGAAGTAATCGCCTTGCTCTGCTCCGATACCCAGGCGCCAATCTGGCTGCCCCGTGGCCGGGAGGCGAAGTATTTCAGGGATTCAGACTTGCTGACCTTTTCCACCGGCCCCTGAACACGTACCTGACGGTTCAGGCCGATCCAGGGAAACAGCAGGGCCGCCTTGGGGTTCTGCTCCAGTTCCAGCGCCTTGCGGCTGCCGTAGTTGGTGTAGAACACAAAGCCCCGGTTATCGAAGTATTTCAGCAGCACGGTGCGCAGGTCCGGCATCTGGTCGGCACCGGCGGTGGCCAGCGACATGGCGTTGGGCTCAAGAATGCCTGCGGTGCGGGCATCTTCAAACCAGGCCTGGAACTGCAAAACCGGGTCGTCGTTCAGGTGTTCGCGATCCAGCCCTTCACTTTCAAAATCCCGACGCATATCGCCGATGTCCATTCTGCTCTCTCCGTTGGGTTGCACAGGGAGTGTTACGTCCTGCGAGGATATCGGGTTCAGTGCCGGCTGTCAGGTCTGGCTGACAAAGACGGGCGCCCGGCGGTATGCTTGAAGGACTATCCGGAATTTCAGAGCTGTTTCAGAGGGAGTGGTCTGTGGCCGAGCAAAAGGCAGAACGTCATCTGGCGCGAAATAGTGTCATCGTGCTGGCGGTATTGGTGGGCTTGTATGCGCTGGCGGGGTTCCTGTTGCTGCCCTGGTGGCTGGAAAAAGCCCTGCCCGAACAGTTGGAGCAGCGTATGGGCTGGCAGGCGCAGGTGGAAACCATCCGGGTTAATCCGTTTGCCCTGAGTATCGAGGCCGAAGGCTTTGCCGCCCGTGACCAGGGAGACGAACCGGTCACGGCCTTTGAAAAGCTGCGGGTGGATGTGAGTTTTCTGCAGCTGGTGCGGGGTATCATCGGCTTCGAGGAAATCCGCCTGACCGAACCGGACATCCGCCTGGATTTGCTGGAAGACTATTCGGTGAACTACGCCCGGGACTGGCAAAACGCCAACCCGCCTGCCAGCGAACCCGAGCCGGCTCAGGAGCCGTCGGAGCCTTCAGAACCACCCAGGCTGTTTTTCCGGCAGATCGCCATTGAAGGTGGTCAGCTGCTGTTCCGGGATTTCTCCCAGCCGGAACCGGCCGAATTCCTCATCGAACCGCTGGACCTTGCCCTGAACGACCTGGCCACCTGGCAGAGAGAAGGGTCTGGCAGCCAGTATTCCGTCACCGCCGCCATCGGGGACCAGCACATCGACTGGCAAGGTGATCTGAGCGTAACGCCGCTGTATTCCGAAGGCCGGCTCCGTATTGCCGATGTTCGCCACGACACCCTGGCCCACTTCCTGGCCCCTTATTTGCCCTGGCAACTGCGGGATGGCGCCGTCACCGTGGAGTCCCGCTACCAGCTGGCCGGTGGTGACCAGTTTGAACTGATTACCTCCGGCGGCACATTGTCGATCCGTGACCTGGCCCTGGCCCTTAACCAAGGCGACGAAGAGCCGGCCCTGACCACTCGGGCCCTGACCGTGAACGATATCGGCTTTGATCTCACAGCCAGCGAAGCCTCGGTGGGCATGGTAACCATGGAAGCGCCGTTTGTGGCTGCCAGCCGGGATGCGGAAGGTGTGATTGACTGGGTGGCCTCGCTGCCGGCCGGTGAGCAAACTGCAGAGGCCGCCGGAGAAGAGCCTGCCAGCTCCGGCCCCGCTTTCCGCTGGTCTGTTGCGGGAGTGGAGCTGACCGAAGGCGGCGTACGGTGGCGCGACCGGGTACCGGAAACCCCGGCGGAGCTGGCTTTGACCGACCTGACCGTTACCCTGGGCCAGTTGTCGCAGCGGATGGACGAGGCTGTGCCTTACAGCTTGTCGGCGGGATTGGCCAGCGGCGGCCGCCTGCAGGCAGACGGCCAGGTGACACCGGCTCCGTTCAACTTTGAAGGGGCCCTGGCCGGTACCGACATCGCACTGGCGGCGGTAGAACCCTATTTGCAGCTGGGCGCTAACCTGGCCGTAAACGATGGCCGGCTGGGCTTTGACGGAAACCTGGACCTGGACAGCCAGGATGACCCCATGACCGGTACCTTCAGCGGCACTGCACAAATTGCCAACCTGGACCTTCGGCTGGCGGACCAGGACGGGCAACTGGTGTCCTGGCAGTTGCTGCGACTGGCGCCGGTGGAGTTCAACGTCAACCCGGCCCGGCTGGAAATCGGCACGGTCACCCTGGCGCAGCCGGCCTTCAACCTGGTACGGGACACCGGCGGTGCCCACAACGTGGAGCGCATTGTCAAAGCCGGCCCTGATGCCGGCACGGAACAAGCCGACGCGGCGCAAGGTGACAGCGCAGCCGAACAATCCGGCGAGCCAGGGTTTATCTTCCGCATCGGCGAGCTGCTGGTGGAGGAAGGCTCTGTAGCCTATACCGACCGCACCATGGAGCCTGTGTTTAACACCACCTTCGACAGCCTGAGCGGCAGCGTAACCGGCATCAGCAACGTGCCGCCCCAGCAGGGATCAGTGAACTTGCAGGGCCGGTTGGCGGGCGTAGCGCCGGTCACCTTCAAAGGCACCCTGGGCGCCCTGGGTACGGAAGACCCCAGCGAGCTGCAACTGAATATGGACGACCTGGCCCTGCCGGTGCTGTCGCCCTACTTCGGACGGTTTCTGGGCTATGGCGTGGACAGCGGCAAACTGAAGCTGGACCTGGACTACGAATTCACCGGCACCCGCCTGAAGGCCTCGAACCAGGTGGTGCTGGACCGGATGCAACTGGGCCAGGCGGTGGCCAGTAAGGAGGCGGTCAACGCCCCGGTAAAGCTCGGGCTCGCCTTGCTGACCGATCGCCAGGGCGTGATTGAAGTGGACCTGCCGATCGAGGGTGACCTGTCGGACCCGCAGTTCAGTGTGGGCCAGATTGTTATGCGCGCCTTTGTGAACCTGTTGGTGAAAGCGGCGGCTTCTCCGTTCAGCATGCTCGGCTCCCTGGCGGACCTGGCCGGTTTCAGCAGCGAAGAACTGGGGCAGGTAAGCTTTGTGCCGGGCAGTGTGCAGCTGGCCACCGGCGAGGCGGAAAAGCTGTCTGCCCTGGCGGGGGCCCTGAATGAGCGGCCTGAGCTGCTGCTGAACATCCGTGGCGCCGTAGCCGCCGAAGCCGATGGCCTGGCCCTGCTCAAGGCCGAGCGTGAGGCCCGGGGGGAGCCGGTGACCGGTGAGGCCTGGGAGCAGGCGCAACAAGCTTATCGCAATGGTGAGCTGTCGCTGCCGTCTGAATCTCTGGGCAAACTGGCGACAGACCGGGGGGTGGCGGTGCGACGCCTGCTGCAGGACACCCATGGCGTGCCTGCTGGCCAGCTGTTCACCCTGGAGCCGTCCCGACAGGCGGCCGTAGATGAACAGGGTCAGGTGACCGTCCAGTTCAACCTGGATGTACGCTGAACAACCACCGGATCAGGAAGCCTTATGGCCAGTGTAAAGGCACGTGCTGCCAGTCATTTCTTTGCCTATGTCTCCCGCCTGCGCTGGATCAAGCGCTGGGGCCTGATGCGCAATGCCATCGAAGAAAACGTGGCCACCCATTCCTGGGAAGTGGCCACCATCGCCCACGCCCTGGCGTTGATCCGCAACCGGCACTTTGAGGGGGCGGTGAATGCCGACCGCATCGCCGCTGCCGCGCTGTACCACGATGCCACCGAGGTGATTACCGGTGATATGCCGACGCCGGTGAAGTACCACTCGAAAGTGATGCGGGAGGCCTTTGGTGATATTGAACACAAGGCCGAAGCGGAACTGCTGGCATTGTTACCGGAAGACCTGCAGGAGGATTTTGCTCCGTATGTGCGGGAGTCGCAGCTGGGCCAGGCGGAGAAAGAGCTGATCAAGGCGGCCGACCGGTTGTCTGCCCTGCTGAAATGCCGGGCCGAGATCCAGACCGGCAACAAGGAGTTCGAGCCGGCCGCGGAGCAGATACTCCATGGACTGCAACAGCAGGCCCTGCCGGAAGTGCTGTACTTTCTGGAGGTGTTTGCACCCGGTTACGAGCGCCCGCTGGACCATTTGCTGGGCTAGCGAGCGCCACAACCGGGCTTCTGGCTTAGCTGTTGCCGGCTGAGGCCACCATGCCACCACGCAGGCCGTCCCGGCTCAGAGCGTCCCGAACGGCGTCTTCAGGGCTGCCGGCCAGTTCCCGGAACATACCCATGGAGCCCAGCAGGGCCGAGGATTCGTAAGGTACGAAGACCCGCTCGCCGTCTTTCGCCATGGTGGGCAGGGCCTTGATGTAACTCTGGCCCAGCAGGTAACCCACTACGGTGCGCTTGTTTTCTTCCGAGTCGCCAATGGCGTTGAGTACCAGGCGGATCGACTCCTGTTCACCCTGGGCGCGCAGGATTGCGGATTCCTTGTCGCCCTGGGCGTTCAGGATTGCGGACTCGCGCTGGCCCTGGGCCATGGCAATGGCGGCGGATTTCTCGCCTTCTGCCTCGGTCACGGTGGCCCGGCGCTTACGCTCAGCGGCCATTTGCAGGCGCATGGCTTCTTCCACTTCTTCGGGCATGCTGATGTCCTGCACTTCCACCCGGGTCAGCTTGACGCCCCATTTCGAGGCGGCATCTTCCATTTCCGCCTGGATGGCATTGTTGACCTCACTGCGGGATTCGAACAGCTTGTCCAGCTCCATCTTGCCCACCACCGAACGCAGCGTGGTCTTGGCCAGCACCTCTACCGCCTGGCTCATATTGGCGACTTCGTACACGGCCCGGCGAGGGTCGATGATCTGGTAGTAAAGTGCACCGTTGATTTTTACCGTGACGTTATCCGTGGTGACCACCGGCTGGCCGGGAAAGTCCATCACCGTTTCCCGGCGGTCAATGCGGATCTCGTCACTGGTGACCGGGTGATACTCATCACCCATGCGCATATAGCGGATCATGCTGATCGGGCGGGGTTTCTCGATGAACGGAATGATGATGTTGATGCCGCTCTCCAGCACCCGGTTAAACGAGCCCAGGCGCTCGATCACCATGACTTCAGACTGGCGAATAATCACCAGCCCCTTGGCAATAACAAAAACGCCAACGGCGACAACGATAAGGCTGATGACCAGCCCCGGGGTAATCAATGCTTCCATGTTTACTGCTCCGTGTTGGGATGTGCGAGATGCACGATGGCGGTAGTGCCATCAAAGGTTTCAAAAATCACCGGGGTGCCCGGCGGCAAGGCGGGGCTGCTGCCATCGTCGAGTTTCAGGCGGTAGAAATCGCCATTGACCTTGATGCCGGTGGCACTGTCAAAGTCACGTAATTGAGTCTGGTAAAGCTTGCCGTGTTCCACACCGGTACCTGTGGTGCCGTAGGCGACGCCTTTGGGTGAGAACCTGGGCCGTATCCAGAGGATGGCCACCGGCACCAGAATGCCGGACAGAACCCCCATCGCCACCAGTTGCCATTCAATAGGCGCGCCGAGAAAGGCCACCAGCGCCGTCAGTGCGGCCGCCACGCCGAGGGCCAGCAACAGCAGCACGCCCGAGGTGAGCTCGGCCAGGCTGAGGGCCAGGGCCATAATCAGCCAGAAGTGGGTAAGACTCCATTCCATAGTCAGTTTAATCCCGTTGTTGAATCAAGTGGCCGGAGCGCCCGTTTCAGGGGGCATGTTATGCCATTTTGCATGGCGGGCTAACTGTTACAGTAACGGAATACGAAAGTACCTGCATCCGTAGCAGCAAAAACAAGACCGAGGGTCGTAATCATGAAGGATCTCAAGAACAAAGTGGCCGTGGTAACCGGTGCTGGTTCCGGCATCGGCCGGGCCCTTGCCAACGTATTGGCCGCCAAAGGCTGCCGGCTGGCGCTGTCTGACGTTAATGAAGCCGGGCTGGCGGAAACCGTTGCCGCTTGCGGTGGTGCCGATGTGCGTTCTTATCTCCTTGATGTCTCCGACCGCGACGCCATCTACGCCCACGCCGAACAGGTAAGGGCCGACTTCGGCCAGGTTAACCTGGTCATCAACAACGCCGGCGTGGCGTTGTCTGCCACCGTTCGCGAGATGACTGACGAAGACTTCAAATGGGTAATGGATATCGACTTCTGGGGCGTAGCCCACGGCACCCGCGCCTTCCTGCCCCACCTGATCGAATCCGGCGACGGCCATGTGGTGAACATCTCCAGCGTGTTCGGCCTGATCGGCGTGCCCAAGCAGAGCGCCTATAACGCGGCCAAGTTTGCCGTGCGCGGCTTTACCGAATCCCTGCGCCAGGAAATGAAACTGGAAAACCAGCCGGTGCAGGTCAGCTGCGTGCACCCCGGCGGAATCCGCACCAACATCGCCAACTCCGCCCGCATGGGTAAATCTGAAAACGGCGCTGCCCAGCGCAAAGGCTTCGACAAGCTGGCCATGACCACCCCGGACAAGGCTGCCGAAATCATCGTCAAAGGCATTCTGAAGAACGAATCCCGCATCCTCGTGGGCCCGGATGCCTGGGGCATCGACGCCATCAACCGCCTGCTCGGCTCTGCCTACCAGCCGCTGGTAGAACGCTTCTCCCGCAAGAACCTGTACATCTGACCTGACAAGCCCCCGGCAGCACTGGAGCTGTCGGCAAATTGCGGTATCCTTGGCTGAATCACCATCAGCCAAGGATCGCTTTGTCATGTGCGAACTGCTGGCCATGAGCGCCAACACCCCCACCGACCTGTGCTTCAGCTTCACCGGCCTGACCCGCCGCGGCGGCGACACCGGCCCCCACAAAGACGGCTGGGGCGTGGCCTTCTATGAAGGCAAGGGCGTGCGCAGCTTCCACGACGCCGACGCCAGCGCCAACTCCCGCATCGCCGAAGTCGTCCAGACCCACCCCATCAAAAGCGAAGTAGCCATCTGCCACATCCGCCAGGCCAACGTCGGCGAAATCTGCCTCGCCAACACCCACCCGTTCATCCGCGAACTCTGGGGCAGATACTGGGTCTTCGCCCACAACGGCCAACTCACCGGCTTCCGCCCCGAGCCCGGCTTCTACGAGCCGGTAGGCGACACCGACAGCGAAGCCCTGTTCTGCGACATCCTCAACCACCTGCGCAGCCACTGTGACCGCGACACCCCGCTCGAACACGTCGTCGCCAGACTCGTCGACTTGTCTCAGGCCTACGCCCGCGAAGGCGTATTCAACCTCCTGCTCAGCAACGGCGACTGGCTGTTCACCTACTGCACCACCAAAATGGCCAGCATCACCCGCCGGGCTCCGTTCGGCCCGGCCCGGCTGAAAGACGCCGACATCACCGTCGACTTCGAATCCGAAACCACCCCCAACGACATCGTCAGCGTGATCGTCACCGAACCCTTGACCACCGATGAAAAATGGGATGTCTACCAGCCCGGCGAATGGCGGCTGTGGAAAAATGGAGAGGTTGTGATGTCAGGCCTGACAAAGCAGGCCCAGGCAGGATAACTGGCCCGGAGAACACACAACAGTTCAAGTTCAGTCGGAGACAGTTCGTGAGTCAGATCAAGCAGGAGAGTGGGTTGGAGGGGCTTTCCTGCAGGAAAAAAGATGTCTGAGCGAAGCGAGTTGTTTTTTCCGAAAGGAAAGCCCCTCCAACCCGCTCGCCAGCGTAACTCCAGCCAGAAACCTTACTGCAAGGTCCGCCGATTCCCACTCTTATACTGCGGCGCAATATACTGCTGAATCTGCGCCTTAAACCGCCCGATCAGCTCACTGTTGTCCTTATCCCACGGATGGAAATCCGGCTTGAAATACTCCGCCCAGGCCGGAATCAGGCTAGAGAAAGCACCATCCTTACCCCACATGCGCCACATCCCCTTCGCCGCATCCTTCACCGAAAAATGCTTGCGATCCTTCATCACCATCCGCCCGGTAAACCAGGTCGCCACCACACCCAGCGCCGCCGTCGCGAACAACTGGTAGAACGCGCGCTCGGCATAGGTGCCGCCCACCTGCTGGAACACATCGTAGGCCACCGCCTTGTGCTCGGTTTCCTCAATGGCGTGCCAC
>CAYUNQ010000023.1:0-17108 GCA_964446185.1 uncultured Marinobacter sp.
CACACGGCGGCCCCGCTCGGCCAGCGCGATACCAAGGTTGACGGCTATGTTGCTTTTCCCTACTCCACCCTTGCCGCTGGACACGGCAATCACCTGAACCGGACGGGGTTTATTCATGCTGATTATAGTTCTCTGAAAATCTTGCTGCGACGCCGTTTCGAGGCCCTATGAGTGCCTGACTCAGGGCTAAAGATACGTTATCCTTACGCCATTTAATTCAAGCCAATCCACGCCAGATTATCCGAACAGACAGGTGACCACAAATGCCAGTTCACGAAGTAAAGCATCCCCTGATCCAACACAAACTTGGCCTGATGCGCCGGGCAGACATCAGCACCAAGAATTTTCGTGAACTGGCCCAGGAAGTTGGCGCCCTGTTGACCTACGAGGCAACCAAGGATTTCAGCCTGCAGGAGCAGACCATTGATGGCTGGGCAGGCCCGGTCACCGTTGAGCAGATTCACGGCAAGAAGATTACCATCGTGCCCATTCTGCGGGCAGGCCTGGGCATGCTGGACGGCGTGCTGAGCCTGATTCCGGTAGCCAGGGTAAGCGTGGTTGGCCAGATCCGTAACGAAACCACCCTGGAAGCGGAAACCTACCTGGAAAAACTGGTGGGCGAGCTGGACCAGCGCATGGCCCTGATCATCGACCCGATGCTAGCGACCGGCGGCTCGATGATTTCCACCATCGACCTGCTCAAGAAAGCCGGCAGCACTGAAATCCGTGCCCTGGTGCTGGTAGCCGCCCCGGAAGGCGTGGAAAAAGTCCTGGAGAAACACCCGGACGTTTCCATCTACACCGCTTCGGTTGACGAACGCCTGAACGAGAAAGGCTACATCCTGCCGGGCCTGGGCGATGCCGGCGACAAGATCTTCGGCACCAAGCAGAAGGACGTCTGAGTATGCAGGACCATAGCAACGACCCGGTCTGGAAGCAGGCGCTGGCCGGCTCCCAGATGCTGCTGGTGGCCTTCGGCGCCCTGGTGCTGATGCCACTGATTACCGGACTGGACCCGAACGTAGCACTGTTCACGGCAGGTCTCGGCACCCTGATCTTTCACGTGGTGACCGGGGGCCAGATTCCGATCTTCCTGGCGTCTTCCTTTGCGTTTATCGCCCCGATCATTGCTGCCAAGGGCCGGTTCGGGCTGGAAGAAACACTTGGCGGCCTGATGGCCGCGGGTATTCTCTATATCATTTTGTCCGGGGCAATACGCCTGCGCGGCACCGGGTTTGTCACCCGCCTGCTGCCGCCGGTGGTAATCGCCCCGGTGATCATGACCATCGGCCTGGGACTGGCCCCGCTGGCCGTACACATGGCCTCTGGCCGCGCCGGCGATGGCTCAGCAGAGCTGGTGCCCTATAACACCGCCATCTGGATTGCCATGATTTCCCTGGCCGTGACCATTGTGATGTCGGTCTGGGCCAAGGGCATCTTCCGGCTGGTGCCAATCATGTTCGGCGTGATCGTGGGCTATGTGCTGTCCTGGTTTGCCGGCATTGTCGACACCACCGCCATCGAGCAGGCGGCCTGGTTCTCGGTGCCCAACTTTGTAGCACCCGCATTCAGCTGGGGCGCCATCCTGTTCATGATTCCGGTGGCCATTGCCCCGGCCATTGAACACATTGGTGATGTGCTGGCTATCGGCAACGTCACCCGCAAGAACTACCTGGAAAAGCCCGGCCTGCACCGCACCCTGCTGGGCGACGGCCTGGCCACCAGCGCGGCGTCCATGCTGGGCGGGCCGCCCAACACCACCTACTCGGAAGTCACCGGCGCAGTCATGCTGACCCGTAACTTCAATCCGAAAGTGATGTGGTGGGCCGCCATTGTCGCCATCGTGCTGGCCTTTGTGGGCAAGTTCGGCGCTGCACTGCAGACTATTCCTGTGCCGGTGATGGGGGGCATTCTATGCCTGCTGTTTGGTTCGATTGCCGTGGTGGGCCTGAATACCCTGATCCGCCACCAGGTGGACCTGTCTCAGTCCCGTAACCTGGTGATTGTGGGCGTTACCTTGGTATTCGGCATTGGCAATATGATGCTGGGGCAGCTGGAAGGGATTGCCCTGTGTGCCGTTGTTGCGATTGCCCTGAACCTGGTCCTGCCGGGTGAGAAAGAAGCCTGGGGCCGTAAAATCTACGAAACCAAAAACGATTAACCGAAGTTCTCGAGGCGCTGCTGAACCTCACGGAACTCCGCTTCAATCCGGTCAAGCACGGCCGGAGCCTGCTCCAGCGCTCCGGCCTTGCCCAGTTTCTCCGCTTCAAAGCACACCTGCCCCAGCCGGGGTGCGCCAATATTGATACTGCTGCCCTTGAAACTGTGGGCGGTCCTGGCAAACCCTTCCGGGTCATTTTCTGCCAGCGCCTGCTGCAGGCTTTCGATACGGCTGCGGGAGTCTGCCAGGTAGGTCTGGATCAGCACTTCAAACTCGTCTTCCATGACATCCTTCAGTTCGGCCAGTGCCTCTTCATCAAGATGCGGCTTGTCGTTCATCGGTCAACTCCCTGTAGTTCACGTATTCGGTTACTGTCTCAGAAAGGCCGCCGGAATCAAAGCCCCACTTGTAAACACAGGGCTTCGGGGCGTCAGGATGAAGGGGTTTCTTCCCGCAGACCGTACTTGCGAACCTTTTCCACCAGCGTAGTCCGGCGAATACGCAGTTTCTCTGCGGCCCTGGCCACCACGCCCCCGGTTTCATTGAGGGCCTGCTCAATCAGCTGCTTCTCGAGATTGGCGAGGTAGTCCTTCAGGTCGATGCCGTTAACCGGCAGAAGTACCGGCGCATCCAGCCCCGCCAGACCGGGAACGGCTGAGGCCAAACCCTGGTCTTGCGCGCCCCGGTGTTCATCGTGCTCGTCCAGGTAACGGAATTTCCGGGGCAACTCCTGCACACCAATCACGCCATAGGGGTACATAATGGCCAGCCGTTCCACCAGGTTGGCCAACTCCCGCACGTTGCCCGGCCAGTCATGGCGACACAGGCTCATGATGGCCGCGGAGTTCAGCCGCAGGGAGCCGCGCTTTTCCTGCTCCAGGCGGGAGATCAGCTCATTGATCAGCAGGGGAACATCTTCTACCCGGTCGCGCAGCGCAGGCATCTCGATGGGGAATACATTCAACCGGTAATACAGGTCTTCGCGGAACTTACCAGCCTCAATCAACTGCTCCAGGCTCCTGTCCGCGGCGGCGATAATCCGCACGTTGGTAGGCCTTGAACGATTGCTGCCCATACGCTCAAAGCTCCCCTCCTGCATCAGGCGCAGCACACGGATCTGGGTAGGCAGCGGCAGTTCACTGACGTCATCCAGGAACAGCGTGCCGCCATCGGCCAGCTCACAACGCCCGGGGCGCTCGGTGATCGCGCCCGCGAAGGCACCTTTCTCGTAACCGAAAAGCTCGCCTTCAAGCAACTCCGGCGGAATGGCCCCACAGTTAACCGGCACAAAGGGTTTGTCACGACGGGCTGAGTGGTAATGCAGGTTGCGGGCGACCACTTCTTTACCGGTACCGGATTCGCCGGAAATCAGCACGCTGACGTCTTGCTCGGCCACCTGCTCCATCAGCTGGCGCACCTGCTGGATTCGCCGGCTGGTGCCCACCAGACTGCGGAACAGCTGGACACCCCGGTGCTGGCCACGCCCGCCGCTCAAATCAAACTGGGCCCGGTACACCTGGGCCCGGTGCAGGGAGTCGACAAACTTGGCGTAGTTCAATGGCCATTCAAGGCGGGCGATTACCCGGATAGCGAGGTCACGGGGAAGGTCGGTTACATCCGGGCCACCAATCAGCAGCACCGGCAAACCGGGCGCTGATGTCGCAAGTTCACGAAGACTGGCCTCAGCGGCCTGATCGGTGCCGACGATCACGGCCACCGAGAAGGAATCCATTTGTTCCGGAGAGTCCGGCAGAGGCCCGGGCAGCTGCCAGTTGCCAGCGTGGACCGGCCCTTCCCCAAGAAACTCCAGAACAGTAACAAGATCCCGGCGCATGCCGGGATCTTCGCTCACTACCAGTACGTTGTTCTTATTAGGCATTCACCTGAATCTCTGTCAGAAATCAGCGCCTCGCAGCTCGCCGTGCCGCCGATGCGGTAAATTCATTGCCCCGGTAGCCGGGGTTGAAATCATAAGGCGCATATCCGTTGTCGAGGCCGTCAATGTAGTAACGCTGCGCTTTCAGGTCGTAGGTCATTTCCATCGTGGTCCAGAACACCGGTACGCTGTAGTAACTGATGTTATGGGCCTCTGACACGCGCCAGAGTTCGCCTTCTTCGTTGTACTCTTCCGACACCATGATCTGCCAGCTGTCTTCATCAATGTAGAACACGCGGCGGTCATAGATATGACTGATTCCAACCCGGCGCTTGGCTTCGACCACCCACACACGATGCAACTCGTAGCGGGCCAGATCCTGGTTAATATGGTTCGGGCGAATCACGTCGGAAGGACGGACGGCGTCGTCATGCAGCTTATAAGCATTATACGGAACCAGCAGTTCGCGCTTGCCTTTCAGCTCCCAGTCATACTGGTTGGGTGCACCATTGTACATATCCTTCTGGTCTACGGAACGCAGCGACGACGAGTTGGGCAGATCGGTTTCGTACGCCAGGTTCGGAGACCGGCGCAACCGCCGGGAACCAGAATCATAGCGCCATGCCAGGCGCGGTGAACGGACCTGGTCCAAAGTTTCGTGCACCAGGGTGATTGTTCCGGACAACGTGGTCGGCGCAATGGTCTGGGTTTTCAGATAGAAGATCTTGTTGTCGATATCCGCCAGCTCGGCGCCAGGCCGGCTATAGGCCCAGTAATAATCATAATGATTCACGACCTCGTTGAAGGAACCGTCGCGCTGGGGCGTGGCAGACGAGCTGCGAAAGCCAACCTCTTCACCGCGATACCGGAGAATATGGTTCCAGATGGCTTCCAGGCCATCTTGCGGGATGGGGAACGGACTGGTCATGATGGCATTACGAACGCCGTTACCATTGTCGAGCAACTCGGCCGTCAGGGCATTCGCGCGGGATTTTTCATACACGTGCTCAGGAAAAGCTGCGGTCCGCCGTGTCGGGTACACCGGCATGAAGAACTCCGGTCCGTACTGTTCCAGCATCTGGATGTGGCCGTCTGACAACTGGTCCCGGTACTGCTCAAGGTTTTCACGGGTAACGGTGAACAGGGGCTGGTCCTGCGGGAACGGATCGATCTCCTTGGAGCCTTCTCGCCAGTTAGCCGGCGGTGTTGCCAACCCACCTGTCCACGCAGGAATGGTGCCGGCCGCGTTGCCCGCACGCTCTGCGCCCACCGGTGTCAATTCATTGTTCAGCCGCTCTGCCTCGGCAAGTGACACCTTTGCCACAGCCGCTCCGGAAAAGCCCATAACCACTGCAGCAACGGCAGCAACCAAATGGTTTCGCATCCCTCAACCTCCATTATAAATGGCCAGACGATCAACCCTCGCCCAATTGGGGTGCCTTTTTGCCAGTTTCAAACGCTCGTTTCAAGTGAATCATTGTAGCTTCTTGTGAACAGGCACGGGTATCAAGGCGAACGCCAAAAGGGAGGAAATGGGCGGGCCAAAATGGTACTATTGGCCGCTTGGCTTGCAGGTTCTCGCTGGTTTTATGACGGCTATCAAGCCGTTAGGCAGGCTTTCGTTAATCAGGCGTCACATGTAGACGGGTATTACATGGCTTCACCGTGGTATTCACTGGCTTCACAAAAGTTGTACCTGGCCCAGGTACTGATCGCCCGGTTTGAGCAGAGCATCCCGGATGCAGGGTTGCCACCGGCCGTGGTCAAAGAGGCCCAGAGTCAGGCAGTGGCAGAACTGCTGATCCGTGCCCGGGCCGTGCTGCTGACCATGATTGCGCGCCTGCATCAGAAGAAAACGGAAACGCCCCAAACCCTGGCCGACCTGCAGGCACTGCTTCCTTATGAGGTAGCAGAACTGACCGCCCTGGAAGCCCTGGCACAGGAACGGGGTAGCTGGTGGAACCATCTGGCCCAGCTCGACAAAGCCCTTGGCCAGCCACCGGCAATAAAGAAAACCGTGTCAGCCGAGAACATTATTGCGGTGGCTACTGAAGATGGCCCGGACCGCTCCCTGCAGGCACTGGAAAAGACCCGGATTGCCATGGCCGCTTTTGCAAGGGAACTCGAGGACCGGCACAGCGAGTGGTAACACTATGTCCATCACTACTGCGCTCTATAGCTAATGCGCCCCGTAACAGACCGAATGAAGACAAAGGCTCAATACATGTCACCATCGTTTTTTGAAATTGTACAACTCTCAGACGGCGACTACGCACTGCGCCGGATTGACGACGACTCCGCCCCGCTGGTCCGCATTTCTTTCTCGGAAGAGGCCAGGGAGATGATGGAAGACCGGGACATGAACGTTGCCAAGGCAATGATTGCTGCCGGCATTGAGGCCGCAGGTAATATCGGCCACGACCTGGCCAACGAGATGGATTGGGATGACGACGACAGCGACGCGATCGACCCGCACCCCAGCTACACCCTGCACTGACCGGCTCTGTGCCGGCACTCAGCGCTGGCGCAGAATCACCCCGTGACTGTTACCTTGCGCCGAAGCCTTTTGCAGTGATTCAAAGGCAGTGCGCCCTAACTTGTTGGTCCAGAGTACTACCGCATGACAGGTACCCGCGCCCAGGGCACGCTCTGCCAGCTGTTGGGCCGGGTATTCCGCTGTTGAGCGCAGCACCAGAATCTCGTTAGCCACAATGCCGTGCATCTTCTGCCACTTGGCCACCAGTGCCTGGGGCGGGTCAATCCACGCCAGCCAGCGCTTTTCCTGGTTCAGCTGGGTGAGCATGGGCAATAACAGCTGAAAGTTCTCTACCTGCCCTTCCGGCAGGATAATCTCCGTCACATTGCCGCCCAGGCCTGAATGCCCCGCTGCCGAACCACCTGCAGGACGCCGCATGCTTGCCGGGCGCTGGCCCACAGAGATCGCTTGCGCCGGTGCCACTGCGGCCGGATGAAACGCCATGTTCTGACTGAAGCTCAACTGTTCCATAACTCACCTGCCTGTTCAGTGAAGATCGGAGCGCCGGATTACACCCACACCAAGACCTTCGATAAACAATTCCTGTTCACCCAGATCGACTTCAATAGGAGCGAACTCTTCGTTCTCGGCAATCAACCAGACCCGGGAGCCCTCGCGCCGATAGCGCTTAACCGTTACTTCGTCGCCCACACGGGCAACCACGACCTGGCCATTGTGGACATCCTGGGTGCGATGCACCGCCAGCAGGTCGCCGTCCAGAATACCGATGTCTTTCATGCTCATTCCCCTGACCCGAAGCAGGTAGTCTGCCGAGGGAGAGAAGAAGTCCGGCTTCAGGGTACAGTGATCCTCAACATGTTCCTGGGCCAGGATCGGACTACCGGCCGCCACCTGGCCAATCACCGGCAAGCCCAGATCCGGCTCTGCCTCCGGCAGCCGGATACCCCGACTGGCGCCGGGCACCATTTCGATTGCTCCCTTGCGGGCCAGCGCCCTCAGGTGCTCCTCTGCCGCGTTAGCGGAGCGAAAACCCAGTTCGGCGGCAATTTCTGCGCGGGTGGGTGGGTAGCCGGTTTCATCCAGATATCGCCGGATAATATCCAGCACCTGGGACTGTCTGGCGGTCAGCTTCATGCTTTTTCTCCGGAGTTGGTCATCCTGGTTTTTTATACAGTGATTTGACTATATACAGTGTTTTATCCAGTGTAAAGTCCCTGTGCAGATTCTTTCCTCCGGGTAACAGGACAGCGTCCAGGCCTGTGTTAAGGTGAAGGAAAACCAATTCAGGGGACGCAGACACTCCATGAACGAAGCCAATCGTTGCAAGTTACCGGAAAGACTGAACAACCATGAAGGAAAGGAACGCCGGGTAGGCGTTGAGATCGAGCTGTCAGGGCTTGGGTACGAAGAGCTGGTGCAACATGCTGCCCGATTGCTCGGCGGCTCGCCAGTGCTGATTTCACGCTATGTTACCGCTCTGGACACCGACGCCGGCCGGTTCAGCATCGAACTGGATTCCGCCCCCATCAAAGACCTGGACCTGGCTGATGAGCGGCTCCCGCAGTCCATCAGGGAACTGGGCAGCCACGCGATGGAGGTGATCGACTTTGCGGCCGAGAAAGTCGTGCCACTGGAAATCGTCGGCCCGCCACTGGCCTTCTCCAGGCTGGCACTTATCGAGACCCTGGTCGACGAACTAAGGGAACTGGGGGCCGAGGGCAGCCGTGACGCCATCTACTTTGCCTTCGGCCTGCAACTGAACCCGGAACTGCCAGACCTGGAACCGGCCACCATCGTAGCCTACCTGCAGGCCTTTGCGGTTCTGTACGACTGGCTCAAGGCCCGGCACCAGATCGACATCAGCCGCAAATTCACTACTTACATCGAGCCCTGGAGCAGCCGCTATACTGAAAAACTGATAGCCGATGACTACAACCCGGACCTCGAGACCCTGATGCGGGATTACCTGCACTACAACCCCACCCGCAACAAGGCCCTGGACCTGCTGCCGCTGTTTGCCTATCTCGACAAGGAGCTTCTGGCCGGCTATGTGAAGGACCCCAGAATCAAAAGCCGCCCTACCCTGCACTACCGCCTGCCGGACTGCGACATAGACAATCCGCGCTGGCACCTGTCAACGGTATGGAACGACTGGGTGGTTCTGGAACAACTGGCCGCGCACCCGGACCACCTGGCCGAACTGCGCCGGCTGTACCGGGAGGCGCAGACATTCAGCTTTCATAACCTCACCCACTCCTGGCGTGAGACCACCGACCACTGGCTCAAACAGCACGGTTATGTCTGACCAGACCCGCCTCCATGAGAGCCCGATACCGGAGCCGCCGGAAAAACCCGGGCTGACTATCGGCATCAGCGGTCCGGAACGGCGAAGCATGGCGCACCGGCTGATCAACCTGGCCCTGCGCCTGCACGGCGCCAACACCCATTACATCAGCCCCGGCAGCCATACCGACGTGTCCCTGCTGGACGGTCTGGTACTTTCCGGGGGCACCCATGTGCACCCGGAACTCTATGGCCAGCAACCCCGGGTAACGGCCAGGTACGACCGCAAGCGGGATACCACAGACCACCGGCTGCTGCTTCAGGCCGAGACCATCAACATTCCTGTACTGGGTATTTGCCGGGGCGCGCAGTTTATCAACGTGTTCCATGGCGGCACCCTGTGTCAGAACGTAACCCCTTTGCGGGTACACACCAGGCACCGGCCGCTTCTGCTGCCGCTGCAAACGGTACAGCTGGTGCAAGACAGCCGGCTTGGCCGCTTGATGCCCGCAACGGTTATTGGCGCCAACCGCATACACAGCCAGGCCATAAAGCGACTGGGGCAAAACCTGCGGGTAACCGCCCTGGACAATGACCGGTTTGTACAAGCCATTGAAAACACCGGGGCGCAGTGGCTGATGGGAGTGCAGTGGCACCCGGAATACCTGTTGTACCACACCGGGCACCGGCACATATTCAGCCATTTTGTGCACGCAGCCCGGGCCCGGAAACTGGAACGACTGGAAAGCCGGTATACCGGCTTCTGATTACCAAGGAGTCTGATTATGCTATTTCTCAAACGCCCGGTGGCACTGGCCGCCGCCCTGCTGACAGCCGCAGCCCTGCCACTGGCAGCCAACGCCGGTGAGGTAAGCCTGTCCGGAGAGGGGCTGGTGCGCTATACCCCGGATAGCGCCCGGCTGCAGTTTTCCGTGTCGGCAGAGCACAAACAGCCGCAAAAAGCGTCTGCCCAGGTGGCAGAAACCATGGACAAATGGCGCAACGCCATCAAGGCCTGGCAGGACCAGCTGCAGGACTACTCCGATGCCGACGTAAACCTTTACACCCGCACGCTCCCGGTTCAGGAGAAAGGCAGGGAACCCGAGCGCCTGTCGGTGGCCAGCCAGACAGTGAGTTTTTCGATCAGCAATCTGGAACTGCTAAATCCGCTGCTGGAGCAGGCCCAAAAACTGGGATTACAGTACAACCTGGGCAGCCATCAGTTCTTCCATTCCGACGAGCAGGGGCTGGAACGGCAAGCCCTGGCGCTGGCAATTGACGATGCCCGCGGCCGCTGTGAGTTTGTAGCCAAGCAACTGGATAAAACCTGTGGCGAGGTGGTAACCATCAACATCAACGGCGGGCACCGGCCGATGCCGGTGATGATGATGGCTGAGGCGAAGTCTGCCCGGGACACGGTGTCCAGTGTCGGGCCCCGGGAGGTTCAGGCCAGTGTGAGCGCCACCTTCAAGCTGGATTAAAGGCGCCCTTCCCTGCCGGATCAGAAGTTGCGGGTGTAGAAAATATCCAATGAGGCAGCCAGCCCGCTGGCTGCTTCCAGATAGAAGTAACGCCCGAGGTCGTAGCGAATGGCTACGGTCGTGATCGGTTCAAAAATTCCGACACCGTAACGCAGGCTGAGCTCGTCTGTGATGTAACCGCTAGCTACCACCGAAGACTGGTCTCCGGAGCCTTCTGCCTCCAGCGTCAGGTTACGGATGCCCAGCTCATCGCCCAGACTCTGGGTGAATTTACTGGTTTGGGTCAGGCCCAGAGACAGGGCCGCCCGGCTCATCTGGCCTTCATCACCCTGACTCTGGGGTGCCCGCCCGAGGATAATGTAAGACAAGGCATCGCTCTGGGGCATGGATGGCTCAGAGAACACTTCAGTTACCGGGGCATTCACCGGGCCACTAAGGCGAATGCCTGCCACCACTGTATCGACCGTGCGCACCGCTTCAATATCCAGGTAGGGTTCTGCCAGCGCGCCCACGAAGATGATACGGGCGCGGCGCAGATCCAGGTCCTGTCCGAAAGCTTCGTAGCGGCCGTCTACCAGTTGCAGCGTGCCCCGGGTATCCATGTTGTTGCCGATACGCAGGGTACCCTCCAGGTTTCCGGTTACATCAAAGGCGTTGAAGGTGACCTCATCCGCCCCGACCACCACGGTAATATCCATCAGCATGGAGCGAATGGCGGGTTCTTCCTGCTCGACACCCACAATCACTTCGTCTTCAGAGACTGACACCGCCGAGGCCGGCAGTCCCTTGATTTCGATATCCCCCCGGGGCACATCCACCCGGCCGGATACCGTCAACTCCCCGGCACGGAAAGCGAGGGTCAGATCCGGGCCGATTTCCACCCTGGCATAGGGCTCAATAGATACCGGCAGCCGCTCGCCGCTGAGGTTCAACTGGATTTCCGGCTCACTTTGCCAGTCCAGGAAACCGGACAGCTGACCACTGCTGCGATCGTTACTCTGCCAGCGGCCACTCATGTCTGCCCGGTTGCCCAGAAACTCGAGCACCAGCACCATATCTTCCATCGGCAGGGGCAGGCCCGGATCAAACACGCGGCCATTGGTCAGTGCCAGTTCACCGTGCACCTGGGGCCGGAACAGCGGGCCTGATAAACGCCCCTGCCCGTTCACTTCACCCGCCACCTCTTCAATACCGGCAAAGGCAGACAGGAACGCGAGGTTCAGGCTATCCAGGCTGAACTGCCCGTCTATCGGGCGGCTTTCGGAGTTCGGGTCGACGGCAAGATCAAGGTCGAACTTGCCCAGCTCCGGCCCCTGCAAGGCCACGGTGAGCTCTGCCACCTCCGGCTGCAGCCGTGCAGTCAGGGTAAGGGTGTCGTGCTGGAGGGTTTCCCAGTCATCCAGAATCAGGAATTCGAAGGTGCCGCCCCCGGCGTCGATACTGATCTGACCATCCGGGCCCTGATCGGTCAGCGCCAGGTTGATGTCGGCGTTCAGGGAAGCTTGCCAGCGGAAGGTTTCCGGGAACAGCGGAGCCAAGGCCTGCATGGGGAACTGGCGAACCTGGTAGGCAATTCGGGTATCCGGCAGCAGTTGCTGGTCTTGCGCACACACCGAACTGTCCTGCCAGCGCCAGCAGTGAGCCCCGAACAGAATCTCGCCGTTGTCGGTGTAGGCCAGGCTTGCCGGCGCTTCCAGGCGCCAGATTTGTTCCGGGCCGGGAACATTAATTTCGCCCCGGTTCAAGGCGCCCTGCCAGGTTGCCCAGCTTTCTCCGAAGGCGCCGGTCAGGGCCAGCAGTAGCGAGGTTTCCGGATGGTCTACGTTCAGCTCCAGTTGATGGCTGTCCCGGGTGCCGTTCAGCTCCACGGTAACCGCCGTCAGCTCCTGGCCGGCCACACGCAACTCCCCGGCCTTGAAGTCCGCATCCAGCACCCCACCGCGGGCAAGGCCGGCCTGCAATTCCATGGTTTCGATACGCAGCAGGTCTTGCCATTCGAATTCATTGGCACTGAGGCTGAGGTTACCGGTTGGGTCTTCCGCCGAGCCCGCCAGGTCCACCCGGGCCGAAAACCGGCCAGCAAGACCGGGCAGCAAGCGCTCGGGCTGCGGCAGGTTTACCGACAAACCGGCTTGCAGACTTTCGCCATAAAGGCCGTCGCCTTCAATCCGGTTTTCTGCCACAGTTACCAGCAGGTCTTGCACGCGCCAGTCTTTGCCATCACTGGTGAGCGTGCCACGAGCTGCCGCAGGTTCCTGCTGCCAGCGGCCTTTCAGGTCCCAGTTGGCCGACATAACCGGCAGACTGTCCGGCACCAGCTGCCCCTCGGTATTGACCTCGCCATTCAGGCTGGCCTCCAGCACCGGTACCCAGTAGCCCGGATTGAACTGGTCCAACAGCAGCCCGGCCTGCCAGGCCAGCTGTTCTGCAAATGCCAGGTCGGCCGTACCGGTCAGGGAGCCCGCGCCGGTGGTCATATCCAGTTGGGTGATGCGCACTGCCTCCAGGTCGCCATTCAGGGCGGCCGCCAGTTCTGCATCGCCCTGAGGCCCCAGCACAGACGCCTCCAGGTCAGCGCTATAGCTGCCATCGTTGTAATCGGCCTGTGCTTGCAAGCGGGTTACGGTAACCGGCAGCGATTCCAGCCCCGGGATCAGCCCGAACCAGGGAAAGCGATCAAGCTCGAGGTCCGCCTGTGCATTCAGGCTGTCAGCCCAGCTGACGTTGCCACGCAGGTTCAGGGTACCCTGGGCGCCTTCGACATCACCCGATGCGCCATTGACTGCCGGGCCACTCATGGCCAGCACCAGGTTGTCTGCCCCACCGGTGGTCACCAGCCCGGTGATTGAGGTTGCGATGGTGCCGGTAGTACCCGGCAGGTTGGCCCGGGTGCTGGTGCGGAAGCCGTTGGCCAGGGAGCCCTCCAGCGACAACACCCAGTTTTCCAGAATCAGCGTTGGCGGTAAGGAATCGTGGGGAGCGAACCGGGGGGACTCCAGCTTCAATGCCGCCGGCAATCGCACATCCAGTGGCTGAACCGTGCCATTGAGCCGGGCGTTCAGGTAGCCCTGACTGCTGCCGGTAACCCGTACATCCCGCACGCTACCCCGAAGGTTGGCGGTGACTTCCCAGCTATCGCCGGCGGGAGGCGGCAAGTGCGCGACGACATCCAGGTCCACCGGCCAGTCCCGACGCATTTCGGCCCGGCCACTGGCGGTCACCAGGATGTCACCCAGCTCATACAGGGCGTGATCAACAGTAACGCTGGCGCCGGATACATCGCTGCGCAACTCTACCCTGTCCCAGATGGGGCTGCCATTGAATACAAACGGCCCCAGCTGAACATCACCAACCACCAGGGCCACCGGCAGATTGATGGCCGGCAGGCTGATATCACTCCGTTCCGTCTCTTCTTCGGTGTCGGAAGGCTGAACGGTTACGTCGACCTGCCGGACTTTCAGGGTATCCAGGCACAGGGTCTTTTCAAACAGGCAACTCGGCGACCAGTCCACTTCCGGCGACAGCAATAGCACTTCCACGCCATAACCGCGCCACTCCAGGCGTTCCGCCTGCCACTGCCCCAGTAACGAGCCCTGGTCGGCCTCGGTCTGCAGCCCGGGAATCTGGTCGATGGTCCAGGCTGTGCCGGCATCGGTCAGCAACGCCAGCAGTATGATGGCCACCAGCACCAGTGGCAGCAGCAACACCAGTGCCACAATAACCAGTGGCCAGAACCACCAGCGTTTGTGGCGGGGCCGCCTGGCAGGCGCCGCCTCCTTCTCGGGCTGCGAAGGCGTGTGGTTTGCTTCGGTCACAGTTCCGGCCCCATAGAGAAGTGAATCCGCCAACCGCCACCGAACCGGTCATCCAGGCCCTTGGCCACATCCAGCCGAAGCGGCCCTACCGGGCTCACCCAGCGAATACCCATGCCCACACCGGTGGCCAGGGGATCAAACACATCATCCACCGCATTACCTTCATCAATAAATGCCGCCACCCGCCAGTTACGGACAAACTCATACTGGTACTCGGCGCTGCCTACCAGCATATAACGACCACCAACGGCTACGTCGTCTGAGTCTCTCGGAGCCAGGGTTTCGTAGCCGTAACCCCGAACGCTCTGGTCACCACCGGCGAAGAAACGCAAAGAGGGAGGAACATCCCGAAAACTGTTGGTGGCCACCCCGCCGAAATTGAAGCGGGTGAGAAACCGGTGCTTGCCGGCCAGGGTGTACAGGCCCTTGGCCAGGAAATTGACGTGCAGAATATCGGCATCGGAGATCACCGCCCGGTGGGCCCCGGTCACATCAAACTGCAGGCGATAGCCCTGCGACGGATCCAGCGGCGAATTGGCGTGCAACTTGGAGTAACTGACGCCCGGCAGCAGCAAACTGGAGTTACCGCTTTCTTCCTCACCAATGGAAAAACGCTCGCCTTCCCAGCGCATGGACAAGATCTGCATCCAGCCGTTATCCAGCTGATGGCTCCACTGCTGGCCAAAAGTCAGCCGTTCAGACTCCACATCTTCCACATGCTCGCGCTGGTAACCGGCGGTCAGGCGGATGGCGTCTGTCATCGGCGGATCCAGTGGTAGCTCGTACCAGCCGCTCAGGCTCTGGCGTAATTCGGACAGTTCGGTATCGGCACCCCGGCGGTGCCCCATGGGGTTAATGTAATGCTCCCGCCAGTTGCCCCGGAACCGGGGGCCGACGTCGGTGGAAAAGCCGACACCCGCCGCAACGGAACGCGGAGGCCGGGGCGTCAGGCCAATATCGATGGGGATCACCCGGTCTTCCGCCCTTGAGGGCGAGGCATCGACATCCACGCCGGCAAAGTAGCCGCTGTTGGACAGATCATTACTGAGCTTAGCCACTTCATCCGCATGGAACGGGATGCCGGGCTCAAAGGTCACGAACTGCTCCAGCAGGTTCTGCTCGAACCCATGGCCCTCCAGAAATGTCACGCTGCCGAGCCGGTAGCGCTCGCCTGTCTCGTACTCCAGGGTAATGTCGGCAGCGTTTTCTGCCGGGTCGACTTCCAGCCGGCGGGCCAGGAACTCACCGTCGAAATAGCCCATGCGGTTGGCGCTGTTCTGGATAGACTGGCGCAGGGCATCGTACCGGCCATGGTGGAGCACGTCGCCTTCGGCCGGTGCTTTCGGGAGGTTCCCCAGAAAGTCCTGTTCGGCTCCGGCCGGCCCTTCAATGATCACATTGCGGGAACGGATGGTAACTGGATCACCGGGTATGATGGTGAGTACAAGCTCGGCTGGATCATCTCCGGCATCTTCCACCTTCCAGTGTACGTCCGGATTGTAATAGCCCAGAGCCCTGGCGGCTTCCCTGACCTGGGCAATCGCCGTGGGGGCGTAGCGGCGCAGGCCATCGGCTGTGCGGCCTTCCACCTCGCCGACAAAGATCTTTGCGTTGTCCTGAAGGTTGTCCACATCGCCCTCAACTTCCACCCGGACCTGGCTGGCGAAAACGGCCGGGGCAAGCGCCAGCAGCAACAGGGCCGGGCTGATGGCGGCAAAGCGATGTAGGATTCTGGCTGACAGCATAGTGGTTTTAATGGCGTCCTATCCGGTGTCCGGGCTGGCCCCCGAAACAGGTTGCTGAGTTTACCGACTGAATAGGCTAACCTTCCAGTCACTTAGCTTTAATATTGTAGGCCCCAAGGTAGCCCGGATGCTCAAGATAAACCGAGAAAACCTGAAATCCAGCCACCAGCTGACCTGGTTCATCATCGACTTTGTGATGCTGGGGCTGCTGATCCTCAATCTCGGGCTGATTATCTGGGACTCCACCTACAGCTTTGTGGCCGTGCAGAACCTGTTACAGGAGTATGCGCCTGCACTCAAAGAGAGCTATCACCCGGTCCACGAACGTTTCATCTTCTACGATATGATCTTCGTGTTCATCTTTCTGGGTGAGTTTGCGCTCCGGTGGGGCTACTCCATCAAGGCCCGGGTTTATGACCGCTGGTATTTCTATCCGTTCATTCACTGGTACGACCTGGTGGGCTGTATTCCCATCGGCGGCCTGCGTTTTCTGCGGGTGCTGCGGATTATTTCCATCATTTACCGGCTGCACCAATACAAGATCATTGATGTCACCGGCTCCCGGCTGTACCAGTTCGTCAACTTTTACTACGACGCCTTTATGGAAGAGCTGTCTGACCGGATTGTACTGAAGGTGCTGAGCGGCGTGCAGGATGAGGTGAAACGTGGTTCGCCCCTGTTCGAGCGTATCCAGAATGACATCCTTTTCCCGCGACGGGAAATGTTGTCTGACTGGCTGTCCGAAAGGGTCGCCCAGGCAGCGAAGCAGGGCTATATCCCCAATCGGGGTGCCCTGCGGGTTTACCTGGAAAACCGGGTAGACCATGCCCTGAAACAGAACCTGGAACTGTCACGCCTGAAGTACCTGCCGGTCGTGGGTCCGACCATTCAGGACACCCTGGAAAATGCGGTGGGTGACATCGTGGCCAACGTGGTGCACCAGATCCTGGATGACCTCGCCTCATCCACCAACCATGCCTTTATTGAAGACATCGTGAACGTGTTCCTGCCGGAGCCCGGCGAAGGGCTGACCGAAGAGGGCGAGAAAGAGGCTTTGATCACCCTGATCCTGGAGGTGATCGACGCCATCAAGGACCAGGTACACGTAAAACACTGGCGGGAGAACCTGCCGTGACCCAACTTTTAG
Organism: uncultured Marinobacter sp.; assembly: GCA_964446185.1. Taxonomy (GTDB): domain Bacteria; phylum Pseudomonadota; class Gammaproteobacteria; order Pseudomonadales; family Oleiphilaceae; genus Marinobacter. The sequence continues at coordinate 17,006 of CAYUNQ010000023.1, forward strand.
GAGACTGCCAATGAAAACAGCACACGACCTTGTGGAAGCCGCACGGGCCGAAATTCGTGAAATTCCGCTGGACCAGGCCGACGAAGCCATCAAGAAAGCGGAC
>CAYUNQ010000024.1:0-1460 GCA_964446185.1 uncultured Marinobacter sp.
CATTCTCGCCTATATCCTGCTGCAGCTCTGGGGCCCCTCCATGTTACCCGCGGTGGTTGCCCTGGCCTTGCACAACGGTGGCATTATCGGCCACCTGATCGGGCGCCAGACCAACACCATTCAGCTACGGCCAGATGCCCCGACCGGTTTCAACCGGTACAGCTGGGAGCTGGTGCCCAGAGTGTACCGGTCATTTCTGGCATTCCTGTTCTATCGCTGGGAAATCATCATGCGGGAAACGGCCATTCTGGGCATCCTCGGTATCTATACGTTGGGGTTCTATGTTGACAGCGCCATACAGAATATCCGCTTCGACCGTGCCATGGTGCTGATACTGATTACCGCCCTGCTGAACATCGGTATTGATGCGCTGGGGCGCTATATCCGCCGGAAACTGGCGCTCCAGACCATGCAAACCTGCTGACCGGCTGCGACCAGCATCACAGTTTCCAACGCTTAATCACCCATCTGCCCAGAATTGGGAAGCCTGTTGCGCTGGTGTCGGTTACATATCGTTACACTGAGTTATCTTTTTTACACTCAGGAATTCGAGGCAGGATAAACTTCATGGTCAATGGATTGGTCACCGCAACTGAACTCGGCTTAGTGGCTCTGGTTGGCGTTCTGGCGGTCAGGATGATTGCCCTGTCCCGGGGCGAATTGTTGCAACTGGCCGGCGCTACAGCAGAAGCGGGAATGCCCGCCTATGTAACTGCACCCCGGCGCAACACCCCCCCGGCGAAGATCACATCGTCCCAGGGAACAGAGCTGCGTACCCAACTGCATATTCTTGCCGGTCTTCAGGAGCGGGATTGCCGGGAGCAAGGCCTGTTGCTGGCCGATGCTCCGGAAGCGGTGCGGGTGTATGCCGCAGCGTGGCTTTATGGTGCCGGCTGCGCCCTCAGCAGCAAGCCGGTGCGCCACTCTGAGGCGTTGGCAGGAATGGTGGCGCGCATTGTCAGCCGAAGAACCGGTATCAAGCAGCCAGAGGCGCTGCAGGCGATCTCAACGCTGACATCCAGTTCGGTGCTGCTGGCCTGCTATCGTGCCGGCCTTGAAGGCGCCGAGCACTGGCAGGCGCATCAGTTTGTTCCAGCCGGTTGCAGCCTGTACGAGGCCGCCACCAGCAATGCCTTTATCTGACGGCTTCAACTTCCCAGTTACTGCCAAGGGTGACTGCGGAGGAGCCGGTTTCATCGTCTGCGGGAACGCCGGCGATGACCGGCCGGGTAAATTCGCCGTGTTCGGTGTACTGCATTGAGTCTACATCTACCGAACGCACCAGCCAGGACTTACCCCCGGCAGAAACCCGCGCCCGGTGTGTCAGCCCGAACACAAACCGGCAATAATCCAGTTTAAGTTGAAGTAAGTCCTGCTCGGCCTTGTGGATCTTCCGCAACAGAACCTTTTGAACACTTTCCCCGTAATCCATCACTTTTCCCTGGAGATTGTTGTATTTT
>CAYUNQ010000024.1:1560-4845 GCA_964446185.1 uncultured Marinobacter sp.
GCATTATGGGCATAAATCCCGACATGGCAAAGGTTTCTAAACTGTGGCCAGCATGAGAAAATGTCTGGCTTTATGGCTTGAACCACTCAAGAAACAGGATACCGCCGTGCAACCGGACATCTCCGTAAAGCACCTGAGCAAGATCTACGAAGACGGCTTCCAGGCCCTGAAAGACGTCAGCCTGGACATCTATCCGGGAGAGATCTTCGCCCTGCTTGGCCCTAATGGTGCGGGCAAAACCACGCTGATCTCCATCATCTGCGGCATTGTCAACAAGGGTACTGGCGAAGTAACCGCTGCCGGCCACGACATTGTCAAAGATTACCGAAAAGCGCGGGAAGCCATTGGCCTGGTGCCGCAGGAACTGAATACCGACTCCTTTGAAACCGTGTGGGATGCGGTTACCTTCAGCCGGGGCCTGTTTGGCAAGCCCCCCAAGCCTGCCCATATCGAAAAAGTCCTGAAAGATCTCTCGCTCTGGGACAAGCGCAACAATCGGATCATGTCGTTGTCTGGTGGCATGAAGCGCCGGGTGATGATTGCCAAGGCACTGTCTCATGAACCGCGCATTCTGTTTCTGGACGAGCCAACAGCGGGTGTCGATGTAGAGCTGCGGAGGGACATGTGGGAGATGGTGCGCAAGCTCCGGGAAAACGGCACTACCATTATCCTGACCACCCATTACATCGAAGAAGCCGAAGAAATGGCGGACCGCATCGGGGTGATTCGTCAGGGCCAGATCATTCTGGTGGAAGACAAAGACCGGCTGATGTCCAAGCTCGGCAAGAAAGAGCTGCGCCTGCTGCTGCAGCATAAGCTGGAAAAGGTGCCTGGCGAACTGGTGCTGGAGCCGATCGAGTTGTCTGAAGACGGCTATGAGCTGATCTACACCTTCGACTCCCAGCAGCAACAGGCCGGCGTGGCCCGCCTGCTTCGAACTCTCGGAGACCTGGGGATTGAATACCGGGACCTGCAAACCCGGGAAAGCTCGCTGGAAGAAATTTTTGTGGGCCTGGTGCACGAGTAACCACACACCCGAACGGCCCTCATGGAGAGCGCAATGAATCTTTACGGTGTAAAAGCAATCTACAAATTCGAAATGGCGCGCATGAAGCGAACCATCATGCAAAGCGTGCTATCGCCGGTGATTTCAACCTGCCTGTACTTCGTGGTATTCGGTTCTGCCATCGGCTCGCGCATGGGCGATATCAACGGCATAGACTACGGTGCCTACATCATTCCCGGGCTGGTGATGCTCTCTCTGCTGATGCAAAGCATTTCGAACGCTTCTTTCGGCATTTATATGCCCAAGTTTTCCGGCACCATCTATGAAGTACTGTCTGCACCCGTATCGTACCTGGAGATTGTGCTGGGCTATGTGGGTGCGGCCACCACCAAGGCGGTTATTCTGGGCCTGATCATACTGGCAACGGCAAGTCTGTTCGTAGACTACTCGGTACTTCACCCGTTCTGGATGTTGTCATTCCTGGTGCTAACCGCGGTTACCTTCAGCCTGTTTGGTTTCATTATTGGCATCTGGGCAGACGGGTTCGAGAAATTGCAGATAGTGCCTATGATGATCGTAACGCCACTGGTGTTTCTGGGTGGCACCTTTTATTCCATCGATATGCTGCCTGAAATCTGGCAGACCATCAGTCTGTTCAACCCGGTGGTGTACCTGATCAGCGGTTTCCGCTGGGCCTTCTATGGTGTGTCTGATGTGCACGTAGGCATCAGCGTGGCCATGACTCTGGTGTTCCTGAGCCTGTGCATGACTGCGGTATGGTGGATCTTCAAAACCGGTTACCGGCTGCGCTCGTGATACTCCGGGCGCTTACGCTGGCAAGCGGCCTGACACTGGCCGTTTGCGGCACTGCCGGGGCGCAGGAACAGCAACAACTACCGGCCGTCAATGCCTGCTTTGTGACCGCAGAGTATAGCTACCCGGTAGTGCTCGAGGTGGCCAGCGAACCTCTCGAGCGGAGGATTGGCCTGATGGGGCGCAAACACCTGCCGGAGAACGCCGGCATGCTGTTCAAGTACCAGAAACCTCGACCGAGCACCCACGGATTCTGGATGTACCAGACCCTGATCCCCCTCGATATCGCCTACCTGAACGAAGACGGGATGATCGTCAGTATTCGGCAGATGCCGCCCTGCCCTTCACCCCGCAGTAGCGACTGCCCCGCCTATCCGGCGGGAGAAGTGTTCCTGAATGCAGTGGAAATGAATGCCGGTTATTTCAGCGAAAGAGGCATCAGCACCGGCGACCACCTGATATGGCCGGCGCCAGCTGCCTGCCACCCCTGATTACTTGTGCTGCCAGCTCGGGTCCCGCTTGTCGAGAAACGCTGAAATACCCTCTTGCGCATCTTCCGCCGCCATATTGGTGGCCATCACCCTGGCAGTATAATCGTAGGCATCGGCCAGGGGCATTTCCAGCTGCCGGTAGAACGCCTCTTTACCGATCTTGAGGGTGTGGCCAGATTTACCGGCAATGGTTGCGGCCATTTTGTAGACGGTCTCATCCAGGGCTTCCGGCTCCACTACCCGGTTCACCAGCCCGATCTGCTCTGCGGTTTGTGCATCAATCATTTCGCCCGTTAACAGCATTTCCATAGCATGCTTGCGGGAAACGTTGCGAGACAGCGCCACCATGGGCGTGGAGCAGAACAATCCGATGTTCACCCCCGGCGTGGCAAACCGGCTACCCTGCTCCGCTACCGCGAGGTCACAGCTGGCCACCAGTTGGCACCCTGCGGCCGTTGCCACACCGGCTACCCGGGCGATCACCGGCTTCGGCAGGTTCACAATCTGCTGCATCACCTTGCTGCACTGCTGGAACAGGGCCAGCTGGAATTCGTGGCTGTCGAATTTCTCCCGCATCTCCCGCAGATCGTGGCCAGCACAGAACACGTTCCCGGCGGAGGCCAGCACCACTACCCGACTGCTGTCATCGTGGGCAATCCGCTCAAGGGCCGAAGACAACCCCTCCAGCATGGCCATCGACAGGCTGTTCCGGCGTTCCGGCTGGTTCAGGGTCAGCGTGGTAATGCCATTTTCGGTACGGACTCGCACCGGGCTTTCTTGCGCGGCAGACATAATTCAGAACTCCTTGATGGCTATCATCTCAGTATTGCCAACAGCTGGCAGCCTGTCGAACAGACTTTGGGCGTATACAAATAGTTGCAATTTGCGGCTATTACCGAGTATTCGCAGGCAACCCCGACCGATACGATGAATGTTTAAAACAAGCAAGCCAGAAGCGTCTTAAAACATCGAACA
>CAYUNQ010000024.1:4855-11849 GCA_964446185.1 uncultured Marinobacter sp.
TAAACGCAGTATGAAGCAAGTCCGCCACTCACTGGCCTCCAGGTTTGCTCTGTTTCTGGCGGGCCTTCTTGTACTGGCCATGATCGCCCTGCTTCTGATCGAAAGAGTTGTTTTCCAGCCGGTACTCATGAAAGCCGAGAACCAGCAAGCCGGCCAGGAACTCGCGCGCATCGAAAATACACTGGCGCAGAACCACAATGCGCTGACCGCCCAAACCCGGGACTGGGCGCACTGGGATGACACTTACCAGTTCATCCAGGATGCAAACAGCGACTACGCCACCAGCAACTTCAGCCGGGAGATGTTCGAAGACCTGCACGATCAGGCCATGATCTTCATCAGTGAAAACCAGCAACCAATGTGGATTGCGGGCATTGATCCGGACACGAACACCTACGGCACCTGCACCTCGGCAACGGGCGACTGCAGCTGGGCGGCACCGCTCATCGCTGAGGTTCAGCCGTTCCTTGACGATGCGGAGGCAGCGGGGCTGGCACTGAACGTCGCCGCACCATGGCCTGCACTCGTTGCGATAGCGCCCATACTTCAAACCGACAGGACAGGCCCATCCCGGGGCTGGCTTATCAAGCTTCGGCTTATTGACGAACGGCTGACGGATTTGCTCGAGGAGCAGACCGGAGTGCCGGTCCAGATTTCCACACGGCCAGCCCCAGCCGATACGGAACGGGAAATTGCTCTTCAGCGAGGGCCCGACCTGCTGCTTGCCGGCAAGCCCCTGTTAACCCATTCCCGTGGGCCCGAGTTGGTGTTGAGCACCGAAATTCCGAGAGACCGTGTAAAAAGGGCCTCAAGGATTTTCCGCTATTCACTCGCTTGGACTGCCGTTTTGCTGGCCGTTGTGATCGGGGTGGTACTGGCACTGCTGTATTGCCTGGTACTGAAGCCACTAGGTCAGTTCACCCGCTTTGTTACCGGGAAACAGGGCGAGAATTCCCTTGCCCAGCGCGAGAACCTGGCAGACGTACCAGACAGCCTGTTGCAGCGGAGAGACGAGTTTGGCACCCTCGCTCGCCACGCCCAGAGGTTGATCAGCCAGCAACGCGAACAGTCAAAAATGTTGCTGGACCTGTCCCATCACGATCCGCTGACAGGCCTGGCCAATCGCCGACTGTTCGACGCCAGCTTGCAGCAAAGCCTGTCGGATGAACCGGAAAAGCCGACCTCCGTGTTGATGCTGGATATCGACCATTTCAAACTTTATAACGACCGCTATGGCCATCCGGAAGGTGACAGGTGTCTCGCCAGCGTTGCCGAGTGCATGGAGCAAACCGTCAAGCCCCATGGCTTTCTGGTTGCCCGTACCGGGGGTGAGGAATTCAGTGTGCTGATGCCGGAAACAGGGTTGGACCAAGCCAGAATCTGTGCCGAAGAACTCCGTAAAGCCATCGCAGGCCTGAAACTGCCCCACGCAGACTCTCCGGTGAGCAATGTCGTCACCGTGAGTGTCGGTGTTGCCAGTAGTGTGAATATGGACAAGGTTTCCGGCTCCACACTCATGCGCAGCGCAGACCTGGCGTTGTACGAAGCGAAGGATCAGGGCCGGAACCGGGTTGCCTGCTTTGGCGAGGATTCTGCAAGCGTTATCGGCTGAAGGGCCGAGAAAAACAGGATGGTGCCCGGAGCCGGAATCGAACCGGCACGACCTTGCGGTCGAGAGATTTTAAGTCTCTTGTGTCTACCAATTTCACCACCGGAGCATCGGGGGAAAACTGAAGGCCGGAATTGTATAAGGCCCGGATGGCTAACGCAATTCCGCTTTCGGAATCGCTCAGTAATTAAGCAACTTCCGGCAGGGACCCTGATTATTCGGGCTTGGTTGCCCGGCCCTTGTAGATATACCCGGCAATTTTCGGTGCATTGGGCATATACAGGTTCTCCAGCTCCTGAATCTCAAAACCGGCGTGTTCAATCAATTCCGCGATGTGCCGGTTCAGGTGGCAGCCGCCAGCCAGCTTTCGCCATCCCGGCGTTACCCGGTGCTGCCATTTACGCGTGGTGTCGTGCGGGGCTTCTCCGTGCTCCAGGAACAGCAGGTCGCCACCGGGCTTGAGTACCCGCTTCATCTGCAGCAAGGCCGTGTGCCAGTCCGGAATGGTGCACAGGGTGAAGGTAAGCAGAACGGTATCGACCGAGTTGTCCTGCAGCGGAATCTTCTCACCCGGCAGATCCAGCCACTCTACCCGCACCGGTGACCGGCCCAGGTTCGGCAAGGCTTTGCGCCGCATGCCTTCCGATGGCTCCAGCCCGTACACCATCTCTACGAGGTCCTGATTATAGAATTCCAGGTTAATACCCGAGCCCATTCCCACTTCCAGCACACGGCCGCGAGCCCTTGGCACAAGTTGGCTGCGCAGTTTCATCACCTGCCCCATGGAGCAGGCCTTGTCGATGATGTGGGGAAGAATCCGGTCTTCATAGAAGCTCATAGGTTCACCGTCATTGTTTTATATCAAAGGTGCGACAAACTGCCCTATTTCTTTCTGCTACAATTCCCGTAGCATCATAATCAACTGCCGGTAATAACAACATAACAAAATCGCCTAAGGCAGCGGCCGGGCGGGTTAGTACCTGTCTGTTGTGACTTGTGAAAGTTACCGGAGGTTCCTGTGGAACTTGATCCCCTCATCCTATCGCGAATTCAGTTCGCGTTTGTCGTGTCATTTCACGCCATTTTCCCGGTGTTTACCATCGGGCTTGCATCCTACATAGCCGTTCTGGAAGGCCTGGGCTTCAAAACCCGTAACCCGGTGTGGACCAAGCTGTCCGGTTTCTGGACCAAGGTCTTTGCCGTGGTGTTCGGGATGGGGGTGGTTTCCGGTATTGTGATGTCGTTTCAGTTCGGCACCAACTGGAGTAACTTCTCCCAGGCTTCTGCCAACTTTCTGGGCCCGATACTGAGTTATGAGGTTATCACTGCCTTCTTCCTGGAAGCGGCGTTCCTCGGGGTTTTGCTGTTCGGGCGCAACAAGGTTCCTGCGGGCGTTCACCTGTTCGCCGCCATTATGGTTGCTACCGGCACGTTCATTTCCTCGTTCTGGATACTGTCGGCGAACAGCTGGATGCAGACCCCGGCGGGTACCGAGCTGCGTGATGGCGTGTTTCATGTGGTGTCATGGAGTGAGGCCATTTTCAACCCGTCATTCTGGTACCGCTTCAGCCATATGGGGCTGGCTTCCTTCCTGACCGGCAGCTTTGTGGTGGCAGGCGTCAGCGCCTGGTACCTGCTCAAGGGCCGCGAAGTTGAAGCTAACCGCAAGGCGTTGTCCATGTGCTTGTGGCTGCTGCTGATCATTGCCCCGGCCCAGCTGGTTGTGGGTGATTTCCACGGTCTGAATACCCTGGAACATCAGCCCATGAAGGTCGCCGCTATGGAAGGTAACTGGGAAACGTCCCGTAACGTTCCGCTGCTGCTGTTTGCCATTCCGGACCAGGAAAACCAGACCAACCATTTCGAGATCGGCCTGCCAAGCGTAGCGAGCCTGATTCTCACCCACGAATGGGATGGCGAGGTACCGGGCCTGAATGAAGTGGCGGTGGAAGATCAACCGCCGGTAGCGATCGTATTCTGGTCGTTCCGGGTGATGGTCGGCCTGGGTATGCTGATGATCCTGTTTGCCCTTACCGGCCTGTTTCTGCGCCGTGGTGGCCGGTACTACAAAGCCCGCTGGTTCCTGCAAGGCCTGCGCGTCATGAGTATTGCGCCCTTCTTTGCAGTACTGACCGGCTGGTTCGTTACCGAAGTTGGCCGTTCACCCTGGCTGGTCTACGGCATTATGCGGCACGCTGAGGCTGTCACTCCGTCACTGACGGGTGGCATGGCACTGTTTACCCTGATTGGCTACATCCTGGTGTATGCAGCGGTGTTCTCTGCCGGCGTGTATTACCTCATGCGCGTACTTTATGTCGGCCTGGAAGGCGACGATGGAGACGAGGCGCATGAACCTGGCCGCCCTGCCCGCCCGTTATCTGCCGCCCATGTGCCGTTCGAGATCGAATCCGGCAAGGGTGCCGTCAATCACGCAAAGCCTGTTAACGATGGAGGGCAATCCTGATGGAACTGTTTGACCTGGCTCTCATCTGGGCGTTTATTATCGGCTTCGGCATCATCATGTATGTGCTGATGGATGGCTTTGACCTGGGCGTTGGGATTCTCTTTCCCTTTGCCCCGTCAGAGCAAGACAGGGACACCATGATGAATTCGGTGGCACCGGTCTGGGATGGTAACGAGACCTGGCTGGTACTTGGCGGCGCTGGCTTGCTGGCCGCCTTCCCCATGGTTTACAGCATCCTGCTTCCGGCTATGTATATTGGGGTGTTCCTGCTACTGGCCGGCCTGATCTTCCGCGGTGTAGCGTTTGAATTCCGGTTCAAGGCCCGCAGTTCGCGTTACCTGTGGAACTGGTCCTTTGCCGGTGGCTCTACCGTTGCGGCTTTCGCGCAGGGCGCGGTTGCAGGTGCCTACATCCAGGGCTTCAATACCGTAGACGGTGTCTATGTGGGAGGAGCGCTTGACTGGCTGACTCCGTTCACCGTGGTAACCGGTCTGGGAACCCTGGCTGGCTATGCCCTGCTGGGCTCTACCTGGCTGATCATGAAAACCGAAGGGCGCCTGCAGGACTGGGCTTACCGTGTGACGACTCCCCTGCTGGTGGCGGTACTGGTTATCTTCGGCATTATCAGCGTGTGGACACCGTTTGTGGATGACATGATTCGCCAGCGCTGGTTTGATCATATCGGGATTATCTGGGTCCTTCCGGCCCTGACCCTGCTGTGTGCATTCCAGATCTGGCGCTCTGTCCGTAACCGCTTCGAAGGTATGCCGTTTGTAGCTACCATGGGCCTGTTCATTACCACCTATCTGGGCTTGGTGGTCAGTCGCTGGCCTTACATGGTGCCGCCGGATTACACCCTGTGGGATGCGGCGTCCGCCTATAATTCACAGCTGTTCCTGCTGCTCGGCCTGCTGTTCGTGATTCCCATTGTGCTCGCCTACACGGCCTGGACCTACTGGGTATTCCGCGGCAAGGTACGTGCCGGCGAAGGCTATCACTGAGTGGCCGATCCGGCTCAATCTGACGTCAAAAGCTGGCTGGCCGGGCTTGCCCGGACCAGCCGGCGCTGGATTCAGGCCACGGTTGTAGCCGGCACACTGGCCGGGTTGGCCACGATCGCCCAGGTGGTGTTGCTGGCCTGGCTGGTCTATCAGGGCGTAATTGCCGGTGAGCCGGTATCAACTCTTACCCCCTGGTTTCTTTTGTTGCTTGGTGCGCTGGTAGTCCGGGCTCTGTTTCAGGGCCTGCAGACCCGGTTTGCCGCCCGTTGCAGTGAGCAGGTGCGCCGGCATGCCCGCCGCCAACTGCATGATCACTGGCAGGCTGCCGGCCCCGTAGCTCTGTCGGAGGCCTCTGCCGCTTCCCTGGCCCGGGAATGGCTCGACCACGTGGAAGCCTTGCACGGTTATTTTGCCAGGTTCCTGCCCCAGATGATCCTGGCGACCGTTATCCCTCTGATGATTCTGGCACTGGTTTTCTGGCTCGACTGGCTGGCCGGTATCTTTCTGTTGTTGTCTGCGCCGCTGATCCCTCTGTTCATGGCCCTTGTGGGTATGGGTGCAGAGAAAGTTAACCAGCAGCACTTCGAGACCATCAGCCGGCTGTCCGGGCAGTTTCTGGACAAGGTTCGGGGCCTGACGACCTTGCAACTGTTCGGCCAGACCGCCCAGGCCAGCGATATCCTGTATCAACGCTCGGATCAGTACCGGCGTATCACCATGAAAACCCTGAAGGTGGCCTTTCTGTCGTCGGCGGTACTCGAGTTTTTTTCCTCCGTCGCCATTGCTGTCATCGCCATCTACATCGGTTTCGGGTTGCTGGGCTATATCACCTTTGGCCCGAGCGACCGGCTTACCCTGTTCACCGGCCTGCTGATTCTGTTGCTGGCACCGGAGTTCTTTCAGCCATTACGTACACTGTCCCAGCATTATCACGACCGCGCTGCCGCCCTGGGTGCGAGTGCAGAGATTCTTGCCCGGCTTCAGCAACCGATCTCCGGCACCGACAATGGCTCCGGTCAACCGGAGCCCGGCTCAGCCCCAGATGCCATCCGGCTGTGTGGCGTTTCACTACGTTATAATGGCGGCCCTGCGCTGTTTGATCAGCTGAATCTGACCATTGAGCGCGGCGAAGTAATCGCACTCACCGGGCCGTCCGGTGGCGGCAAGTCAACTTTACTGCACCTGCTGGCCGGGTTCATCCGCCCCAATGCCGGAACGGTTGCGGTGTTTGGACATTCTGCCGGGGCTTCGCCCTTTGGCTGGCTGGCCCAGAAAGGCTTCTGGATTCAAGGCTCCTGGGCTGACAATCTGCGGCTGACCAGCCCTGAAGCCTCCGACATCGCTATCGAGAATGCCCTACGCATGGTGGGCCTCGCGGAGCTGCTCGACAGCCGGGAACAAGGCATCCACAGTCGAATTGGTGAAGACAGCCAGGGCTTGTCCGGTGGCCAGGCCCGCAGGCTCAGCCTGGCCCGTATTTTTCTGGCGGATCATGAGTTGATTCTGCTTGACGAGCCTACTGCGGGGCTTGATGCCACCAGTGAAATCTGTGTTCTCGAAGCATTACATAAGCTTTCCAGAGCCGGCAAAACCGTTATCTTTTCGACCCACCACCAGGCGCTTCTGGCGCTTGCGGACCGGGTATTGATCGTATCTGGCGGGGAGGTTCGCAATGCGTGAGCTTCGGCCCTGGTTACTGCTGATTCTGCGCCGCCGTGGGCGTTTGGTGGTGGGTGCCTTACTCCTGCTGGCAACCCTGATTTCCGGCATTGCGCTGCTGGCCCTGTCCGGCTGGTTCCTGACCGAAACAGCGCTGGTCGGCCTGTTGTTTGCTGCGGGAGTTCAGGCCTACATCAACCTGTATGTGCCCGGCGGCGGCATCCGCTTCTTTGCCGTATCCCGCACCATTTCGCGCTACCT
>CAYUNQ010000024.1:11870-16954 GCA_964446185.1 uncultured Marinobacter sp.
AATACCGTGCTGAGCCTGCTTACGGATATCCGCGTCGCCCTGTTCGACCGGCTGGCACTGGCGGGCAAGCGCCAGCGCGGCGGCAAAACCGGTGCCCAGTGGTTATCGCGGCTGACCGCCGATGTGGATGCCCTGGATACGCTGTATCTGCGGCTGATTGCGCCGACAGCACTGGCGGCGCTGGTTAGCCTGATGGTTATCGGGCTGGCCTGGCTGCTGTTCAGCGGATTGATTGCCCTGATACTGCTGGTGATCCTGGCAATGGCGTTTGGTGTGGCCACCTGGGGGCTCTATGTTCGTACCAGGGCGCTGTCCGGCCAGTTGAACGACCGGCAGGAACAACTGCGTGGCCAGGTTATAGAACATCTTGAAGGCTTTTCAGAGCTCACGGCCGCAGGACGTGCCGGTAAGCATGCCGGGCGGCTGATGCGCCATGCCTTTACGCTCTCCCAAAGCCAGGCAAACGTAGACACCAAGGTTGGCTGGCACCTGTCGGTTACCGTATTACTGGTAAACCTGTCCGCCGTGGTTGCCCTGTGGGCCGGTTTTGGCCTTTTTCAGCAGGACCTGGTGTCTGGCCCGGTGCTGGTACTCCTGCCAATCGCCCTGCTTGGTTTGGCGGAAGTTTACGGCATGCTGCCGGAAGCTTTCGGGAAGTTCGGTGCCACCGTGGCTGCAGCCAGACGGCTCAATGAAGATGTGGAACCCGCACCTGCCCGGCATAACCACCAAGACAGCCAACCCGGGGCGGCGCCGAAAGAGTGGGCACTGGAAGCCATTGATCTGACTATTGGCTACCCGGGCCATGCCCCGGTTGTTACTCACTTCTCTGCTACGGTCAATCCCGGAGAACGAATGGGGGTCGTCGGCGTATCCGGCAGCGGAAAATCTTCACTGGCCGACACCTTTGCCGGGCTGACACCAGCCATCACCGGCACCCTGAAAACCGCCCCCTGCGCCTATCTGACCCAAACCACCGTGGTGTTTGACGATACCGTTAAGGCTAACTTGCTGCTGGGTAATCCGCAGGCTTCTGATGGCGAGCTCTGGCACGTACTGGAACTGGTCGAACTGGCTGAGCGGTTCAACCGGGAAGTAACAGGCCTGAACACCTGGCTGGGTAACGGCGGCAGCCGCCTGTCCGGTGGTGAGGCCCGCCGGCTGGTGCTGGCCCGGGTGCTGCTCAGCAAGGCGCCGCTGGTGATTCTGGATGAACCCTTTACCGGTGTGGATGCCGATACCCGTAGCCGGATTGCACCCCGGATTGATCAGTGGCTGGAAGGCCGCGCCGTTATTTCTTTGGGCCACGGGCCGGAGGCCTTGTTGCCGTCCGGCTACACTCTGCACCTGCACTAACGTTTCAGCGGGTTTCCAGTAGCTCGAACGTCAGCCCCGCCCTGGTCGTCAGCCGCTCAAGCAATTTGCCGTTGAGCGCAGACGCCGGAGTCCAGAAGCCACCGGGCACGTCGTCTTTCACATCAAAGGCCAGGCACATGCCGGATTCGCCCAGCATCTTGCCGGTAGAGCCGTAGCCCGGATCCCGGTCGCCAGTCACCTTGGTGATCAGGGTCTTACCATCTTCTGTGCGGCCGACAAAGCGGATGTCGTAGAAGCCATTCTCCTGCGATTCCTGGCTTGGGCCCTCCCCCGGCTTGGGTACCAGCTTTTCGACCACCCAACGGGTTGGCTTGATGGCGGATGCGGTAAAAAAGGCACCCAGGGCTGCCACAATGCCATAGGCAGTCAGGCGCCCCTTGGCTCCCCTGCCGGTCATGATGGCTTCGTCGTAGGTAAATTCCTTGCCGTAGCGGGCCTGTTGCAGGGCGTTGGTGCGGTGCACTACCCGGGTATTGATAGCCCCCATCACAAACGGGGCCAGCCAGGCATTGAAGGTTTTATCGAATTCAGCGGTTTTCAGGCTCGGCTGGCGCGTGCTGGAGCGGTGTTCTGGCGGGCAGATGGAGAATGGATTAGCCAGCTCTTTTCTGAGTTTGGGATCTGCCCCGGCCTCTTTGGCCACGTTGATCATGGAGGCCACAGTACCACCAGACAGCCCGCCCTTGGCCACTTTTACCCGCATTCGCACATCGCGACAGGGCTGGCCAAAGGTTTCCTGGGATTTCTGCTGCAGGAACCAGACGCCCATATCAGAAGGAATGGAATCAAACCCACAGCAGTGGACGATTCTGGCCCCGGTTTGTTTCGCCTGGTCTTCATAGCGCTCGATCATCCGGCCAATCCACTGCACTTCCCCGGTCAGGTCACAGTAATCGGTGCCGGTAGCTACACAGGCTTTTACCAGCGGTTCGCCATACAGGGCGTAAGGGCCAACGGTGGAGATAATAACGCGGGTTTGCCGGCACATGGCGGCCAGCGCTGCGTCGTCTGACGCATCCGCCAGAATAACCGGCAACCCGGCGGCACGATTGCCTAACTCCGCCTTGAGACTGGCCAGCTTGCTTTCAGAACGGCCTGCAATTGCCCACTGGACTTCACCACCAGTGCCATAGGTGTCCATCAGGTATCGGGTAAGAATCTGGCCGACAAAACTGGTGGCGCCGAAAACGACCAGGTCAAAATCAGCCTGTGTGGTGTTGGTCATTATTTATCCTTATTCAAACGGGTGTCGGGTACGATGGTAGCAGCTTTAAGTACAGGTTTTACTTTCCTGTTTGCACAGTCCGTAGCGTCCTCCCGGCCAATCGTTTGTGATGCAGACTGGGGCAAACTCTGTTCCAGTGCACAAGACACCCGGGAGACACCCATTGACGACAATACTTGCCCTGATCAGCCTGACTCTTCTGGTTTTCAGCGCCTTGCTGCTGTGGCACTTTCTGGAACAACGAAAAATGATCCACCAGATGCTGGAGAATGAAGGCATTCCGGACACTACCCGGGACCCGGAGCTTATACTCACCTTAAGGGTGATCGACCCGCTTTCCCTGGCCAAGCGGGAGTCCCGGACTGGCCGGATGCTTGCCGACCGCCTGCCGGTGATGACGCAAAAGATGGTGTATCAGGAAGTGATGAAAGAACTCGAAACTGAACTGGAAGAGCGGAATATCGATGTTGAAATGTGCATCGAATACCGCTGAGGAGCACCGGCCATGTTTGCCCAGATTCTCATCGCCTTGTGCCTTGCAGCCACCGCTGGCTGCGTGATTGCAGGTTTCCGCCTATCCGGTGCTTGCCGCCGTGATCTGCGGATTCTCAACACCCACCGCATCAGTGCCCGCAGCGCCATCCAGAAGAGCCGCCTGGAGCTGCTTGAAGTGCGCAACCGGGCTAAATTGCTGGAAGATACGGTGTCTGGCGGGGCCATGGCAGTCGAGAAGGTACATAAAGCCATTGCCAACACCACATTTGGCCTGATCGACATGTTCTCCAGTGATGAGGAGTTCCGGAGCACCACCAATAAAGTCAGGCAGACTCATCACCAGACCAGCGAGCAGGTTTATAAGGCCGTGCGGACCACCAACCGTGCCCTGCATATCCTGGCCGATACACTGATTATCGGAAAGGCGGAAAAACGCATTGTCTCAAAAACAAAAAAGGCACCCTGAGGTGCCTTTTTTGATAAAGAGATCTGAAAGTTACAGAACTTTCTTCAGCTCTTCTTCCAACTGCGGTACGGCTTCAAACAGATCTGCTACCAGGCCGTAGTCAGCAACCTGGAAGATCGGGGCTTCTTCGTCCTTGTTGATCGCAACGATCACCTTGGAGTCAGACATACCCGCCAGGTGCTGGATAGCACCGGAGATACCAACCGCAACGTACAGCTGCGGAGCAACGATCTTACCGGTCTGACCAACCTGCATGTCGTTCGGTACGAAACCGGCGTCAACTGCAGCACGGGATGCACCAACAGCGGCACCCATCAGATCGGCAACCTGCTCCAGCATCTTGAAGTTGTCGCCGTTCTGCATGCCACGACCACCGGAGATTACGATACCGGCAGAAGCCAGGTCCGGACGGTCGGATTTCGCCAGCTCTTCACCTACGAAGGTGGACAGGCCGGCGTCTTTAACAACGTCCAGCTGCTCAACAGACGCAGAACCGCCTTCAGCGGCAACCGGGTCGAAACCGGTCGTGCGTACAGTGATCACCTTGATGGCGTCGCTGGACTTAACGGTTGCGATGGCGTTACCGGCGTAGATCGGACGCACAAAGGTGTCGGCAGACTCAACGCGGATGATGTCGGATACCTGGGCAACGTCCAGCAGCGCAGCAACGCGCGGCATGAAGTCTTTACCGGTAGTACCGGCAGCCGCCAGGATGTGGCTGTAGCCCTTACCTACTTCAGCAACCAGCTCGCCCAGGTTCTCACCCAGGAAGTGACCGTAAGCGGCGTTGTCGGCAACCAGTACCTTGTTGACGCCTTCTGCCTTGGCAGCGGCTTCAGCGACGGCGCCTACGTTCTC
Source organism: uncultured Marinobacter sp. (assembly GCA_964446185.1). Classification (GTDB taxonomy): domain Bacteria; phylum Pseudomonadota; class Gammaproteobacteria; order Pseudomonadales; family Oleiphilaceae; genus Marinobacter. Next base: position 16,292 of record CAYUNQ010000024.1, read on the forward strand.
ACCGGCAACCAGCACGTCGATGTCACCACCGATGGCCTTGGCAGCCGCTACAACGTTCAGAGTAGCCTGCTTCAGGCTGCTGTTGTCGTGTTCAGCAATTACCAGGATGCTCATTTAGATCACCTTCGCTTCGTTCTTCAGTTTATCCACCAGCTCAGCTACGTCTGCCACCTTGATACCAGCCTGGCGTGCAGCCGGGGCTTCGACCTTCAGGGTGGTCAGGCGCGGGGCGATTTCAACACCCAGGTCGGCCGGGCTCATGGCGTCCAGCGGCTTCTTCTTGGCCTTCATGATGTTCGGCAGAGAAGCGTAGCGCGGCTCGTTCAGACGCAGGTCAGTAGTCACAACCGCCGGCAGGTTCAGCGCAACAGTCATCAGACCGCCGTCTACTTCGCGGGTTACGTTAACCTTGTCGCCTTCAACAACCACTTCGGAAGCGAAGGTGCCCTGGCCCATGCCAGTCAGAGCGGCCAGCATCTGGCCAGTCTGGTTGTTGTCGGAATCGATGGACTGCTTGCCAAGAATAACCAGCTTGGGCTCTTCTTTCTCAACGACAGCCTTCAGCAGCTTGGCCGCTTCGAGGGACTGTACTTCTTCGTCAGTTTCGATGTGGATACCACGGTCAGCACCCAGCGCCAGTGCAGTACGAATCTGCTCCTGGGA
>CAYUNQ010000025.1:0-14657 GCA_964446185.1 uncultured Marinobacter sp.
ACTTTCGCCAACGGCGACAAAGCATCTGAGCTGGAAGTGACCGGCACCGTTGGCAAGCGTAACACCGGAACCCGGCTGAAGTTCACGCCAGATCCGAAGTACTTCGACAGCCCCAATTTCTCGGTCAGCCGCCTGCGCCATAACCTGCGCGCCAAAGCCGTGCTGTGTCCGGGGCTGACGGTAACCTTTGTCCAGGAAAAAACCGGCGAGAAAGACGAGTGGTTCTACGAGGACGGCCTGCGGGACTATTTGCGCACCGCCTTGGCGGACATCGAGGCCGTGCCCCTGGATCCGTTCACCGGAAGCTTCTCCGGCAACAAGGAAGCCGTAGACTGGGCCATCCAGTGGCTGCCTGAAGGCGGCGACGCGGTGCAGGAAAGCTATGTAAACCTGATCCCCACCGCCCAGGGTGGCACCCATGTAAATGGTCTGCGCACCGGCCTGCTGGAGGCCATGCGGGAATTCTGTGAGTTCCGCAGTTTGCTGCCCCGGGGTGTGAAGCTGTCGCCGGAGGATATCTGGGAGCGGGTGGCCTATGTGCTGTCGTTCAAGATGCAGGAGCCCCAGTTCTCTGGCCAGACCAAAGAGCGGCTGTCGTCCCGTGAGGCAGCGGCCTTTGTTTCCGGCGTGGTCAAGGATGCCTTCAGCCTGTGGCTGAACCACCACACGGATATCGCCGAAGCCCTGGCCGAGCTGTTCATCAGCAATGCCCAGCGCCGCTTGCGGGCCAGCAAGAAAGTGGCCCGCAAGAAAGTGACCTCCGGGCCGGCGTTACCCGGCAAGCTGGCAGACTGTTCCGGCTCGGATACCAACCGCTCGGAGTTGTTCCTGGTGGAAGGTGACTCCGCTGGTGGCTCCGCCAAGCAGGCCCGGGACCGGGAGTTCCAGGCGGTAATGCCCCTGCGGGGCAAGATTCTCAATACCTGGGAGGTGGATTCCAGTGAAATCCTGGCCTCTCAGGAGGTTCACGATATTGCTGTAGCCATCGGTGTAGACCCGGGTTCAGATGATCTTTCCGGCCTGCGTTACAATAAGGTCTGCATCCTCGCCGATGCCGATTCCGATGGTTTACACATCGCCACCTTGCTGTGCGCCCTGTTCGTAAAACATTTCCGGCCACTGGTATCTGCCGGCCATGTGTTTGTTGCCATGCCGCCGCTGTACCGGGTGGATCTGGGCAAGGAAACCTTCTACGCCCTGGACGAGCACGAGAAGCAGGGCATTATTGACCGGCTGGAAGCCGAGAAGCGCCGGGGCAAGCTCCAGGTAACGCGCTTCAAGGGCCTGGGCGAAATGAATCCGCTGCAGCTCAGGGAAACCACCATGGCGCCGGACACCCGCCGGCTGGTGATGCTCACCCTGGAAGAGGGAGATGATACTGACGAGTGCATGGACATGCTGCTGGGCAAGAAGCGGGCTTCAGACCGCCGGGCCTGGCTGGAAGCCTATGGCAACACGGCCGACGTGGCGGTTTGATATTTCGTAATGATCTATAAAAATCGATAGTTATTCTTTCTCAGAATTTGTTTGCCTCGCTATCCTGCCAGTCTTCAAACTGGAAAAGACCGAGTTATGGACTGGCAAGGATGGTTTTCTCTGGGGCTGGCGCTGGCGGCCCTGTTATTGATGAGTTCAGGCCGCTTTGCGCCACACATGGTGATGCTGGCGGCATTGGTGGTGCTCAGTGCCAGCGGTATTGTCCCGGCCGACCAGGCGCTGGCCGGGTTCAGTAATAGTGGCCTGATCACCGTGGTGGCTATGTTTGTGGTGGCGGCAGGTATCCATCATTCCGGCGGTGTGGACCTGCTGGTGAACCACCTCCTGCGCAGCCCCAAATCCGTCCGATCCGCCCAGGCCCGTATTGCCCTGCCCGTCGCCTTGTTGAGCGGTTTTCTGAACAACACGCCGGTGGTTGCCACCATGATCCCCGCGGTTCACGCCTGGTCCCGGAAGATCGGCATCTCACCCTCCAAGCTAATGATTCCGTTGAGTTACTCAGCCATTCTGGGGGGCACCCTGACGTTGATTGGAACCAGCACTAACCTGGTGGTCAACGGGCAGTACCAGCAGCTGACCGGTGAAGCCGGGTTCTCAATATTCTCGATCACCGTGGTTGGCTTGCCGGTGGCCATCATCGGGCTGGCGGTGATGTTGCTGGTGATGCCACGGGTATTGCCAGACCGTAAAGACCAGCAAAAATTTGGCTCCATGAGGGAGTTTACCCTGGAGGTGGCGGTGTCCCTTGGCGGTCCGCTAGTGGGAAAAACCGTGGGTGAGGCGGGATTGCGGGAGCTGGAGCGCCTGTACCTGGTGGAGATCGAACGGGATGGTAGCGTGGTCACGGCCGTGCCGTCAGAGGAACGGCTGCGTGGCGGCGACCGGCTGGTTTTTGCCGGTGACACCCAGGCGATCTCTGACCTGCTGCGCATCAATGGCATCGTGCCGTCGGTGCACGATGACGAGCCCAGCCTCAGTAAGGACCGTGCGGAGCGGAGGTTGGTGGAAGCAGCACTGTCTCCCCAGTCGGACGTTCTGGGGTTGACCATCCGGGATGCAAGGTTCCGGGACCGGTATGGTGCCGTGGTGCTGGCGGTTGCCCGGGGCGGCGAACGGGTGTCGGGTAACCTCGGCAATATCCGGCTAAAACCCGGGGATGTGTTGCTGCTGGAGGCGCGCCCGGCGTTTGTCAGTCGTCAGCGCTACAACAAGGATTTCCTGCTGATTAATGACCTGGAAACCGAAACACCACGGCATGACCGGGCATGGCTGTCCTGGAGTATCTTGCTGGTTTTGGTGGGGCTGGCCGCCTGTGGTGTGCTGAGCATGCTGAATGCGGCCCTGCTGGGGGCTGCAATGATGATTCTTACTGGTTGCTGCTCGGTGGGCCAGGCCCAGAAGTCGGTAGATGTGCCGGTTATGCTGACCATCGCTGCATCCTTTGCACTCGGTGCGGCGCTGGAAGAAACCGGGGCGGCCGCGTTTATGGCCGAGGGCATCCTGGCGTTCAGTGCAGGCCAGGTTCTGCTCACGCTGTTCCTGGTCTATTGTTCGGTTTCGTTCCTGACGGAAGTGATCACCAATAATGCAGCGGCCGTGCTGGTTATTCCGGTGGTGCTTTCGATGACCGCCAGCATGGGGATTTCAGCAGAGCCTTTCGTGATTGCCGTGATGATGGCGGCTTCTGCCAGCTTTGCTACGCCCCTCGGGTATCAGACCAACATGATGGTATTTGGCCCCGGCGGTTACCGCTTTTCGGACTTTGTGAAAGTGGGTTTGCCCATGAACCTGTTGGTAGGACTGACAACGGTAGCTGTGATTGCTGTTGTGTACGGGCTGTAAAAACAGAAACCCGGCCTGGGCCGGGTTTGTCTGCAATCAGTTGTTGCTGGGTACTGCTACGGATTCGTCGAAGTCGAGATCCATGTCGTTTCCTCTCGGTCACTGAGGCCCCGCGACGGGGCGGATTAAAGTATGAGTAAAGTTTATATCCACCATGAATTTCGACAATCCGTAGAACCGCATACGCCAAAAATGGTGGATGTCAATCCCCACGGATTGTTGATCAGAAATTCTGATGCTCGCCTGCAAAACATTCTGGTTGGTTCCCGGTCGAATGCTTACTAGACTTCGGCCTGTAGATTGAGAACCTGACATCAGCCCGGGAGGCCCATAGGCATGTCGCTGAAGAATTCTGAACATCACTATGGCTGGCTAGCCGTTGTCCTGCACTGGCTGGTAGCCGCTGTTGTGGTTGGGCTGTTCGCCCTGGGATTCTGGATGGTGGATCTGTCCTACTATGATGAATGGTATCGTAAAGGGCCGGACCTGCACCGGAGCATCGGCCTGATATTGTTTGCAGTGGTGGCGTTCCGGTTGCTGTGGCGGCTTATAAACACCAGTCCCAGGCCCCTGGCCAGCCACAAGCGCTGGGAAGTGATCTCGGCCCATGTAGCTCACAGCCTGTTGTACGTGCTGATGTTTGTCGCGATGGTCAGTGGCTACCTGATCACCACGGCAGACGGCTCGTCGATCAGTGTGTTCGGCCTGTTCGACGTACCATCCCTGACCGGTCGGGTGAGGGGGATGGAAGATACCGCCGGAGTGGTTCACTACTGGAGTACCTGGGCGCTGGTCGGCCTGGCGGGAATACACGCACTGGGCGCCCTGAAACACCATTTTATAGACCGGGATGAAACCCTGCGCCGGATGTCAGGCCGCTCCTGACCGCCGGAATGTTGGAAAAATTGCTCAAATTAACTGTGTAACAGGAGAACATCATGAAAAAAGTTTTATTGGCATCTGCGTTGTCACTGGCTGTAGCCGGCGCCGTTCAGGCTGACGATCACAGCGGCACCTACGCTTTTGACACCCAGGGCGCGCACCAGTTCGTCACTTTCAAAATCTCTCACCTGGGTTACAGCTGGCTGTATGGTCGTTTTAACGACTTCGATGGTGAGTTCACCTACGATGCCGCCAATCCGGAGAACAGCTCGGTATCTGTCACTATCGACACCTCAAGCATCGACTCCAACCACGCCGAGCGCGACAAGCACCTGCGCAGCAAGGATTTCCTGCACGTAAGCGAGTTTCCTGAAGCAACCTTCAAGAGCAAGCGTGTTGTTCTGGATGACGACGGCGAAGCGGACATCATCGGCGACCTGACCTTGCGCGGTGTTACCCGCGAAGTGACGCTGGACGCCGAAATGCTGGGCCACGGCCAGGACCCCTGGGGTGGCTATCGTATGGGCTTTGAGGCCGAAACCGAGCTCAAGCTGAAGGATTTTGGTATTCCGATGGATCTGGGCAAAGCCTCAGAAACCGTGAAGATTGAGATCTCTGTCGAAGGCATTCGTCAGTAAGCACAAAAAAAGGCGGCCCGGGAATCACCCCGGGCCGCCGCTTCAGCTATTTCCTTTCCTGGACACTGCTCAGCTTTTCTGAGCGTTACCGGTGTCCTCTGCAGAACGGCACAAATAACGCTGCCGCCAGAACTGTCCCGAAAAAACCACGATCCAGATAACGAAACCCGCCCATAGATAAGGCTCGGGTACCTGAAAGGTTCCGCTGATTGCAAATTCCACCAGCAGCATCAGGACGACCGCCAGAACTGCGTTGACCAGGGCCGTAACCATGGCATGCCCGCAGGCTTTGAGATTGGGTTTCATAGGTTTCCGCTTGGTTTAAGATAAGACGGCTTTCTACTCACTGTGGCGAGAATACGGCGCACCTTACAGACTCTCCATGCGGGAATTCCGCTATTGGAAATTGGTGTATCTGTTCCTGCGTCCATATAATGTGCCGACATTGCCCGGTGTCTATGGCCGGCACAGAGGTTAGCATCATAACCACATTTCAAAACAGGCAGTTAAGGCAAAGAGGCATCCATGCCAGAGTTTCAGACAACGGATGAAGGTTTCGAACGGGTCGCACTCAGGGATTATACCGAGAAGGCCTATCTGGACTATTCCATGTACGTCATTCTCGACAGGGCGCTGCCCAACGTGGGTGACGGGCTCAAGCCGGTTCAGCGCCGGATCGTGTATGCCATGTCGGAGCTGGGCCTGAAGTCCACCTCCAAGTACAAGAAGTCGGCCCGTACCGTGGGTGACGTGCTGGGTAAGTTCCACCCCCATGGCGACAGCGCCTGTTATGAAGCTATGGTGCTGATGGCCCAGCCATTCTCCTACCGGTATCCGTTGGTTGATGGCCAGGGCAACTGGGGCTCCCCGGACGACCCGAAATCCTTCGCCGCCATGCGTTATACCGAATCCCGGCTGGCGCCGTTTGCTGACGTGCTGCTGACCGAGCTGGGGCACGGTACTGTCGACTGGGTGCCCAACTTTGATGGCACCATGGACGAGCCTTCAGTTTTACCGGCGCGCCTGCCCCATGTGTTGCTGAACGGTACCACCGGCATTGCCGTGGGTATGGCGACGGATATTCCGCCCCACAACGTGCGTGAGGTAACGGCTGCCTGTATCCGCTTGCTGGATGATCCGGATGCCACGGTAGACCAGCTGTGCGAACATATTAAAGGCCCGGATTTCCCCACCCGGGCGGAGATCATCACACCCCGTAAAGATCTGCGGCAAATGTACGAAACCGGCCGTGGCTCCCTGAGAATGCGTGCCCGCTGGATTCGTGAAAGTGGTGAGGTAGTGATCACCGATCTGCCGCACCAGGTGTCCGGTAACCGGGTGCTCGAGCAGATTGCCCAGCAGATGCAGGCCAAGAAGCTGCCGATGGTGGCAGACCTGCGTGACGAATCCGATCATGAGAACCCCACCCGCCTGGTGATTGTGCCCCGTTCCAACCGGGTCGACCTGGATGGCCTGATGGCCCACCTGTTTGCCAGCACAGACCTTGAGAAAACCTACCGGGTGAATATCAATGTGATCGGTAACGACGGCCGCCCGGGCGTGAAGGGTCTGCACACCATGCTGACCGAGTGGCTGGCGTTCAGGAAAACCACTGTAACCCGCCGTCTGCAGCACCGTCTGGACAAGGTTCTGGCCCGCCTGCATTTGCTGGAAGGTTTGCTGATCGCTTACCTGAACATTGATGAAGTGATCGAGATTATCCGCACTGAAGACAAGCCCAAGGCCGAGCTGATGGCCCGTTTCGGTTTGTCTGCTGACCAGGCGGAAGCCATCCTCGAGCTGAAATTGCGCCATTTGGCAAAACTCGAGGAAATGAAGATTCGCGGCGAGCAGGACGAGCTGGCCGCCGAGCGGGATGAACTGCAGGCCATCCTGGGTTCGGAAGAGCGGATGCGGGAGCTGATCAAAACCGAGCTGAAGCAGGACGCCGAAACCTTCGGTGACGACCGTCGTTCACCGATTGTCGAGCGGGGCGAGGCCAAGGCCTTCAGCGAAACGGATCTGGTGTCGAACGATCCGGTGACCGTAGTACTGTCCGACAAAGGCTGGGTGCGCGCGGCCAAGGGCCACGATATCGACCCGGCCGGCCTGAGCTATAAATCGGGCGACCGCTTTGCCCTGGCTGCCCGGGGCCGAAACAGCCAGCACGCCATCTTCCTTGATTCCACCGGCCGTGCTTATTCCCTGATGGCGCACAACCTGCCTTCCGCCCGGGGCCAGGGTGAGCCGCTGACCGGGCATATCAACCCGCCGTCCGGGGCGACCTTTTCTGGCCTGCTGATGGGGAAGCCGGAACGCAAGACGTTGCTGGTAACCGATGGTGGCTATGGCTTTGTGACCTCTCTGGGCGAGATGGTCAGCAAGAACCGTGCGGGCAAGGCCGTGGTTTCGGTCCCCAAAGGTGCCCGCATCATGGCGCCGGTGATGATTCCGGAAACCGCTTCCACTCTGTATCTGGCCGCCATTTCCAACGAAGGCCGGATGCTGGTGTTCCCGCTCAGTGAACTGCCGGAACTGGCCAAGGGCAAGGGTAACAAGGTCATCAGCATTCCGTCGGCCCGGGTGCAGAGCCGTGAGGAGTACGTGGTTGCGGTAGCGGTGTTCGGAGAGGAAGACCAGATTGAGGTGAAAGCCGGCAAGCGCAAGCTGGGGCTTAAGTTTAGCGATCTGGAGCATTACATTGGTGAGCGCGGGCGTCGTGGCCACAAGTTGCCCAGAGGGCTTCAGCGGGTAGACGGAATTGATGTAATTCCATCGGCCTCCAGGGCGCAGGAAGAAGCGCAGGAACAGGAAGGGGAGAGTACTGACAGTGAGTGAGCTGGTACTGGTAAACGTATCCGGGCGCGACAAGCCCGGGCTGACGTCGGAAATCACCGGCATCATGGGCCAGTATGATGTGCGTATTCTGGATATCGGCCAGGCGGTGATCCACGATCACCTGACCTGGGGCATTCTGATCGAAATCCCGGACGAGTCGAAATCGTCTCCGGTTATCCGTGACCTGCTGTTCCGGCTCCATGCCCTGGACTTGCAGGTGCGGTTTGCCCCGATCACCGTTGAGGAATACCAGGTCTGGGCCGAGGCCCGCAACCGGGCCTGCTACATCGTCACCCTGCTGTCCCGGGACATCAAAGCGGAGCAGATTGCCCGGGTGTCGGCGATTACCGCCCGCCATGGCCTGAACATCGATAACATCACCCGGCTGTCGGCCCGGCCCTCCCTCAATTCGTCGGAAAACCGGATTGCCTGTGTGGAGTTCTCGGTGCGGGGTACCCCGTCAGACCTGGAGCAGCTGCGGGCGGACTTCCTGCACATTGCTGGCGAAATGAATGTGGACATTGCCTTCCAGGAAGATTCCATCTTCCGGCGTAACCGGCGTCTGGTAGTGTTTGATATGGACTCCACCCTGATCGAAGCGGAAGTGATCGACGAGCTGGCCCACGAGGCCGGTGTCGGCGAGCAGGTGGCAGAGATCACCGAGCGGGCCATGCAGGGGGAGCTGGACTTCAGTCAGAGCTTTGCTGAGCGCCTGGCGCTGCTTAAGGGGCTGGATGAGTCGGTGCTGGAAGGCATAGCCAACCGTCTGCGTATGACCGAAGGCGCCGAGCACCTGATTCGCAGCCTGAAGGCCCTGGGCTACCGCACCGCCATTCTGTCTGGCGGCTTCACCTATTTCGCCCGACACCTGCAGCAGAAGCTGGGCATCGATTATATCTACGCCAACGAGCTGGATATTGTCGACGGCAAGGTGACCGGCCAGGTGAAAGGACAGATTGTGGATGGCAAGCGCAAGGCTGAGTTGCTGTTGGAAATTGCGGCCAGGGAACACATCTCCCGGGAGCAGGTTATCGCGGTGGGAGATGGTGCTAACGACCTGCCGATGTTGAGCCAGGCGGGGCTGGGTGTAGCGTTCAGAGCCAAGCCGCTGGTGAAGGAATCTGCCCGCCACTCCATCTCTACTCTGGGCCTGGACGCCATTCTCTACCTGATTGGCTTCCGGGAAAGCGAAACCAATTTGTTTGTGCAGAAACACACTCTCTGAAACCACAAAGGGCGAGGTATCAAACCTCGCCCTTTGTGTCTTCTGCCGGTACTTGCCGGCACCTTTCCGATTAACCTGCGCCGAAATCGAAGTTCATGGCCGGTGTTGGTGCCTGCAGGTAGTTACCCTGAACAAAGTTGACCCCTGCCTGCCAGAGCAACGACAGCACGTTGGCATGCTGCACCTCGGGAATGATGGTGAGTCGGCCTGAGTTCTGCAGGCTTTTGACCATTTCCTTCAGTTGTTCCTTGCCGGCGTCGCCCTTGTCCAGCTCCTCGGTGAACGAGGCATCCAGTCGCACGTAGTCGGCCTCGATATGTTTCAGGGTGTTGAACGGGTCCAGCGCTCCGCCGAACTCGGATATCGAGACCTTGCTGTGTAACTGGTGAGCTGCCTTGGTGAACTCCTTGGCCTGCTTCATGAAATTGTTGGCGTCGCCCTCGCGGATCTGGAAGACCAGGGCATCGCCAGGCAGGCGCGCTGCTTTCAGTGCAACACTGAGCCAGGGGGTGAAGGTTTTGTCCTGAACCGTCTCGGCGGTCAGGTTCAGGAACAGGCGGGTGTCGTGGCCGCTCGCACGATGGCTGGCCAGTTGCTTGATGGTTTGCAGGATCATCCAGCGATCAATCTTGGTGGCGGCTTCTTCACGGCCAACCGGCGGCAGTTTGTCGAACGGTGACACGTCATTGTTGTCTTTGTCGAACATGCGAACGGTGACTTCGTAATGCTCTTCATCTTCACCGCGCAGGTTCATGACTGGCTGGTACAGAACCCGGAAACGGCCTTCGTCCATAGCCTTGAGGATGGCTTCGGTGGAGTTGGACTCTTCGGCCGTTTCATAGTCTGCCGGGTTGTATACCTTCACGCCGTTGCCGTGTTTGTGGCCTTCCTGTTTCCTCACTTCGCCGGAAGCTACGTGGGCGCGCCCAATCAGCTCTTCGGTTTTCGGGGAGTTTTCCGTGATGGCCGCAACGCCGATGGATACCGTCAGCGGTACGGTACGGCCGTTGATGTCGAACAGGTGATCATCCACGGCCTTGCGAATGCCCTCGCACAGCATGGCCATGCCTTTTTCGTCGCAGGGCATGCACATCATGCAGAAGGCATCATCGCTCAGGCGGGCCAGGGTCAGGCCGTCACCGGCATTGTCCTTGAGCAGGGTGGCAACGTCGCCCAGCAGCAGGTCTGTGCCGGCAATGCCAATCTGGTGCTTGGTACTCTGGAAGTTGTCCAGGGCGATGTAAGCCAGGGCTCCGGTTTCGTTGGTTTTGCCGGCCTCGGCGATGGTGCGGGCCAGTTCGTCCATCAGGTACTGACGGTTGTACAGGCCGGTGAGCAGGTCCTGGCTGCTGATCTGCTTCAGCTTTTCTTCCAGTTCGGCATCACTGTGTTCCGGTTGCAGCACAATCTGGGTGCAGGCTTCGCCGTCATAGGTGGCGGCAGAGACCGACATGGTAACGGCCAGCTCCTGGTCGTCGCTGCGGCGGGCGGTGCAGTTCATGGTCATGCCGTCTTTGCGCTCTTCGGCAAAGGCTTTCATGAATTCCTTGTACCGCTCCTGGCTCTCCGGAGTCAGGGTGTCCAGGACCGGGATGCAGATCAGGTCGTCGATGTCGTCATAACCGAGGAAGTCCATGTAGGACTGGTTGGCATAAATGTGCATGCCATCGTTGATGTAGGCAATGGCGTCTTTCGAGCTTTCCAATAACAACTGACAGCGCTGCTCGGCCTCACGCAAGTGGGATTCGAGGATGCGGCGCCGGCGCCGTTCTTCCAGGGCCGACAGTTCCCGCTTGGCGACCAGTACCAGCAGGTCTTTGTACTCGAAGGGGACGGCATCCTGGGCGCCGGCCCGGAGGATGTTGGCAGTACGGTCGCGATCGTAGGCCTCGGTCAGCAGAACGAAGGGGATATCCTTGTCCATCCGCTTGATGGTGGCCAGGGCGTCGTCCGGGCCGAACTCCTGCTCCAGGTCCCGGGCCAGGAGAAGATCCCAGTTGGAGCTCTTCAGCGCTTCTTCCAGGTCTTCTTCAGAGGTAATGCGGTGGGCTCTGGTCGCTCTGCCGGAGTTTCGCAGCAAGCTGACCATCGATTCAGCGTCATTCTGTGACGGGTCCAGAATCAGAAGGTGTACGGTCGCGTTTTTTTTCTGCATTCCGAGGGCTCTGCATCAAGAGGGTAGTCATTTGTGATGACTGAATGATGCAGTGGTTGGCGACCAATAACAACCCTGAGCCGCGCCGGTTGTGGCCGGTGTCGCGTTACAGCGACGGCCAGAGCGAGTCGAATTCGTCCTCTCTGCTGCTCGGCCCGGCCGGTGGATTCTGTCCGCTTGCGGAGAGCGTGTCCGGACTGTTCAGCTTAAGTTCGAACTGACTGATGCTGCCCGTGGATGACATCTTCTTCAGCAGCATGCCGTGGTCTTCCCGGCCATCGTGCAGCAGGGAAATCCGGCTGCCGGTCTGGAACGGCAGGCGAGGAGTGATCAGGGTGGCAGCGTGGTTGACGGCGCTAATCTCTGGCAACAACAGGCCCCGGAGGTATTCGCTGCTGTTGCCCATCTTCTGGATCAGCCGGATGGCGCAGGGCGCTGCGCTCGGGGCCAGCAGCTCTATGCCAACCTGGGTGCCCTGGTTGCGAACCTGTCTCAGCCAGCGGACAACCGCAATGCTCCACGGGTGACTGCTCTGCTCCCTAACGCCAAGGATTTCTCCGGCCTGCAGGGATTTCGGTGCGTTGGTTTCCCAGGCTACGCAGTAACCTCCGGGGCTGGTATTAATCAGCAGGGCATGGTGGGAGCCCGGCCGTTGCCGGTCCTGGGCTTCAGCGGATGCACCGCTGCTGCCACGGAAGGTGATGGGCGCGTCTGACGAGTGCAGACGGTCTTCGCTCGGACCCGCATCGTGAGCATCAGACCAGGCGTCGGCTTTGCGGTTGGCATTGCGGATAAACCGGTTGTCCTGATGATGGCCGCCGTCGTTGCCGTCGAGGAACTCCGCAAAGCTCTTGTTGCCGGAGACAAAGTAGTGGGTGGCCGACAGGCCAACGGAGATTTCCAGCGTACCCTGGCTGGCAATCCGGTTGAAATTCCTTTTGGCAAGAATGCCCAGTGCCTGGCTCAGGTGGGTCAGCAGGGTGTCGCTAACCTGCCCGGGAATATCCAGTGGCGAGGACGTTTTGTTGTGGCTGCGCCTGGTGTCCAGGGCTTCGGCCAGGTGGCCTGACAGCTCCCTGGTGTCGAAGCCGAAACCGCCATCACCGGGCTTGCCGTCGAGCAGGCTGCGGTAAACGGGTGCTGAGTCCCGTTCCATATTGACCACAAACAGGCTGTCGGTGCCGATGTCCGGGCCGCACTGGCAATAGCGGGTCCAGGTTTCAAACAGGTCGTAGATCTGGATCAGTTCAGGCTGCCGCAACTGGTTCGGGCGGGCACAGCCAAGTAGCAGGATGCGCTTGTAACTGTCGGCAACGGTACTGGATCGGCTGGCGCTCAGGGTATTGTCTTCAACGTCCTGCCCGGACAGTTTGTTGCGGTAGGCAAAACGGAACAGGCGATGGCACTCCAGCCAGCTGTTGATTGGGCTGGGGCAGTACAGCTGGTGCGACCGGACGATGGTGGCAGCAAGTTCGGAAATGGTCCGGTGTATGGCCATGGCAACAGGCTTTCGGTGTTTTTCCAGGCCGTTGATGTCCAGGTAGTCCAGCAGGCACAGCTTGTAGCCCGAAGCCAGGTGCAGTTGCAGGGCCTGGGTGAGGTTGGCGATCTTGCGCTGCTTTTCCGGTAAGGCGATGGCCAGCCCGAGAAAGTGGCCTGACAGCTCTTTGCAGACAAAGTGGATGCTGTCCCGGATGGCTTCAAGATACTGGATTCGCTGCTGGGGCGTCAGAAACAGGTGATTGAGCTCGATAATGGCGTGGTAAAGCTGGCGCGATGCCTCGCCGGTATTGGCCATAGGCAATTGGGCGACCCACGCTCGGAACGCTTTTGGTGTTGTGTCGCAAAAAGACAGGCTTGCCGTTTTCTGCTCGGGAACCTTGAGCTCGGGTTTCAGTATCGTGCCTTCCATGTTCTCACGCCAATGTCTGGGCTGGTTTGCGTATCTGGGCGAAACTTGCCACAAATATGCGCCTTTATTTTTAGTTAATTATGAACTGTAAGATAGTAAAGCAGGAACAAAAAGCGAGAAAAGCACGAGTTGACAATGTTTTACAAGTTACAGTACGCCGACTTTTGCGACAGGTCTCAAACGTGGACAGGAATCGGGGTCTTGCTGGCCTCCCCGGGTAGCTCCCGTACCAGTTTAGGCACCAGGAATCCCGGTAGCTGTTTCATAAGCTCTCGCACCAGTGCTGCCGCCTCGGCATCACTTACGTCAAAGTGGTGGGCTCCGGCGACCGGGTCAAAGGCGTGCAGGTAGTAGGGTAGAACGCCGGCTTCAAACAGGGTTTCGCTTAACTGCGCCAGTGTGGCGCAAGAATCGTTCACGCCGCGCAGAATGACGCTCTGGTTGAGCAGGGTCACGCCGGCCGCTTTCAGTTTCCGGAAGCCGTCACGGGTGGCCTGGTCGATTTCCGCCGGGTGGTTGACGTGCACCACCAGAACGGTTTGCAGCCGGGTGTTTGACAGCCAGGCCAGAAGCTCATTGTTGACCCGCTGGGGAATCACCACCGGCAGTCTTGAGTGAATGCGAAGTCGGCGCAAGTGCGGCACTGCATCCAGTTGTTGTGCCCAATCGGCCAGAAGTTGGTCGTTCACGGCCAGGGGGTCGCCACCGCTGAAAATGATTTCATTAAGCTCAGGGCTGTTGTTCAGGGTGCTGATGACTTGCTGGCGCTCTGACGGCCCCAGACGCTGGGAGGCGTAGGGGAAGTGGCGCCGGAAACAATAGCGACAGTTGATGGCGCACTGGCCGGTGATCATCAGCAGGGCGCGGCTGTGGTATTTCCGGATCAGCCCGGTGGTCTGGATGGCGCCATCTTCCTGCAGCGGATCCCGCACAAACCCCGGCTGTTCACCGGTTTCTTCCTGCACGGGAAGTACCTGCCGCAGCAGCGGATCGTGCGGGTTGCCCCGCTCCATTCGTTCGATAAAGGGTTCGGGAACCCGTATCGGGAACAGCTCATGGCCAGCCTGTGCGCCGCCCAGCCAGTGCTCGGCCGGCAACCCCAAACGTTCGAGCAGCTGTTCCGGCCGGGTCACAGACTGGCTCAGAACCTGCTGCCACGAGGGGGCGGAACCTTGCTTCGGGATGATGTTCTGTGTGCTGGATGCGGGTTGGCTCAAATCGCGGGCTTCTATACAGATGGTGGTTCGCTGTATCATAGCGACCCTTGAAAATTTAACGACAGACTGTCAGGTGGACATTTCATGGCTTCATATTCTACCAACGAATTTCGTAGCGGTCTCAAGGTTTTGCTGGATGGCGACCCTTGTATCATGCTTGAGAACGAGTTCGTCAAACCGGGCAAGGGCCAGGCCTTTAACCGGGTAAGACTGCGCAACCTGATGAGCAACCGGGTGTGGGAGCGTACCTTCAAGTCTGGCGAAACCCTTGAGGCAGCGGATGTTATCGACCAGGACATGGAATACCTGTACAGCGACGGTGAGTTCTGGCACTTCATGGCCACTGACGGCTCTTTCGAGCAGTTCGCGGCGGACGAGAAGTCAGTCGGTGAGGCGGTCAAATGGTTGAAAGAGCAGGTCACTGGTATGGTACAGACTCCCGGTACTATAT
>CAYUNQ010000025.1:14667-16905 GCA_964446185.1 uncultured Marinobacter sp.
GGCCGCGGTATCTTCACGAATCTGAACCTCGCGGATGGCTCCTTCGAGCAGTACGCAGCCGACGCCAAGGCGGTAGGCGATACCGTCAAATGGCTGAAGGAGCAGGATGTATACACGGTGACCCTGTACAACGGCGCGCCTCTGACCGTTACCCCGCCCAACTTTGTTGAACTGGAAGTGGTAGACACTGATCCTGGCATGAAGGGCGACACTGCCCAGGGTGGCTCCAAGCCGGCAACCCTGTCTACCGGTGCTGTGGTCAGCGTTCCGCTGTTTATCACGATCGGTGAGGTGCTGAAGGTTGACACCCGTTCCGGTGAATACGTTAACCGCGTAAAAAGCAGCTGATCCCTGTCTATGACTGAAAAACCTGTCTGGCAGCCTTCTGCCTCACGGGATGTCCTGAAAAGCCGTGCACAGCTACTGGCCTATGTGCGCGGCTTTTTTGCGCAACGGCAGGTGCTGGAGGTGGAAACCCCGGTGCTTGGTCGCCATGGCGTAACCGATGTGAATCTCGACGGCATCCCGGCCGCCGTCGAAGCAGCCGGGGTTACCTCCGGCTGGTTGCAGACCTCTCCCGAATACCCTATGAAACGGCTGCTGGCAGCGGGCTCCGGCTCTATTTTCCAGGTTGCCCGGGTGTTCCGTAATGGCGAGCGCGGGCGGCGCCATAACCCGGAATTCTCTATGCTGGAATGGTACCGGGAGGATTTCGACGACCGGCAACTGATGGCCGAAGTGGCAGACCTGGTCTGTGGCTGGCTCGGCTGCAAACGGCCTTTGGTGCTTGCCTACCGGGATGCGTTGCAGGCGTATGCCGGTTTCGACCCGATGACCATCAGCGACCGGGACCTGGCCCGCTATTGCGAGCAGTGGCTGGAGCCGGAGCAGTTGGCCGGCATGGGGCGGGATGCCTGCCTGGACCTGGTGATGAGCTTTGTGGTGGAGCCGGAGCTAGGCGTGGATGCTCCGGTATTTCTCACCCGGTACCCTGCCTCCCAGGCGGCCTTGGCCCGAGTGTCGGATGACGACGGCTTTGCTGTCGCCCACCGGTTTGAGCTCTATATCAACGGCCTGGAGCTGTGTAACGGTTACTGGGAGTTGACCGACCCGCTGGAACAGCGGCAAAGGTTTGCGGCCGATAATCGCCAGCGCCGGGCGGCAGGAAAGCCGGAGATGGCTGTCGACCAGGCGTTTCTGGAGGCGCTGGACGCCGGCTTGCCGGAGTGTTCCGGCGTGGCGCTGGGGCTGGACCGGTTGTTGATGCTGAAGGTAGGGGCTGCCAGTATCGAAGAGGTACTGGCGTTCCCCATCGAGCGGGCCTGAGCCCGCCTCTCTGATCAGGCCTTTGTGGCTGGCAGTGTGCCGAAAGCTTCGCCCATGCGTACCGTTTTGCCGGGTACCTGGTTCGGGTTCCAGGTTACAGAACCTTTGGGCATCACCAGAACCACGGTAGAGCCCAGCCGGAACCGGCCCATTTCCTCGCCTTTTTCAAAGCTGACCGCCTCGTCGCCCTGATACTGCCAGTGGGATACCTTATGGGGGTTGGGTGCAATCACGCCGCCCCAGGTGGTTTCCACGCTGCCGACAATCATGGCGCCCACCAGAACCAGCGCCATGGGGCCGGCTTCGGTATCAAAAATACAGGCCACCCGCTCGTTGCGGGCAAACAGGTTGGGCACGTTTTCTGCGGTTACCGGGTTAACGGAGAACAGCTTGCCCGGCACATAGACCATTTCCCGAAGGGTGCCGGCCAGGGGCATGTGCACCCGGTGGTAGTCCTTCGGTGACAGGTAGATGGTGGAGAACTCGCCTTCCGCAAAGCGCTGTGCCCGCGCTTCATCGCCGCCGAGCAGTTCGGTCAGGCTGAACGACTGGCCCTTGGCCTGGAACACCCGGTCACCGCCCACCTGGCCAATCTGGCTGATGGCGCCGTCCACCGGGCTGACAAAGGCGCCTGCTTCGCTGGCAACCGGCCGGATACCCGGCTTCAGCGCACGGGTAAAAAAACCGTTGAAGGTAGCGTAGGCCTCGGGATTGGGCTCGGCCGCCTCACTCATGTCCACGCCATAGCGGTTGATGAACCAGTGGGTGAAACGGTTCTTGAGGGCGGGGGATTTGTCGCTGTCGGCAAAACGGCCAGCCAGGCGGGAAACCGCCAGTTGCGGTGTCAGGTACTGGCTCAGGACAAACAATTTATCAAGCATCCGGAAAGTCTCTTACCTCGGGAAAGCGGCG
>CAYUNQ010000026.1:0-9321 GCA_964446185.1 uncultured Marinobacter sp.
CACCACGGTGGTCAATACCCGGATGCTGGCAGATGGTACCGAGGAACGCATCGAGTATGACTTCGGCAAGCCGTTCGAGCGGCTGACCGTGGTGGATGCAATTCTACGTTACAACCCGGACCTGACCCGGGAGCAGCTGGCGGATGAGGCCGGTGCCCGTGAGGTGGCAAAAGGTCTCGGCATTCACCTGAAAGACATCTGGGGTCTGGGCAAGGTGCAGATCGAGATCTTCGAGGCCACGGCTGAGCATCGCCTGATGCAGCCCACCTTCATCACCGAATACCCGAAAGAGATCTCTCCGCTGGCCCGATGCAAGGACAGCGATCCGTTCGTGACCGAGCGTTTCGAGTTCTTCGTGGGTGGCCGCGAGATCGCCAACGGCTTTTCCGAGTTGAACGATGCCGAAGACCAGGCCGAGCGCTTCCAGGCCCAGGTGGCCGAGAAAGACGCCGGCGATGACGAAGCCATGTTCTACGACGACGACTACGTCATGGCGCTGGAATACGGCTTGCCGCCCACTGCCGGTGAAGGCATCGGTATCGACCGCCTGGCCATGCTGCTGACCAATTCACCGTCCATCCGCGACGTGATTCTGTTCCCGGCCATGCGCCCGGAGCACAAGGCTGAGCAGAAGCCGGAAGGCGAGTAAGACGATGCACCCTGCCGAGGCGCTGGCCCAGCAACTGAAGCCCGGCCTCGGCTGGGATGTGCGGCTGGCGGACGAGTTCCGCCAGCCCTACCTGCTGGCGCTGGCGGAATTCCTGGCCGCTGAAGAGCAGGCAGGCAAGGTGTTATTCCCGCCCAGCCATCTTTGTTTCAATGCCCTGAACAGCACGCCGCTGGATAAAGTGAGTGTGGTGATTCTGGGGCAGGACCCCTATCACGGCCCCGGCCAGGCCCATGGCCTGTGTTTTTCGGTCAGGCCGGATGTACCGCCGCCACCGTCTTTGGTGAATATTTTCAAGGAAATTGAAACCGATCTGGGCTATCCCCGTCCGGATCACGGCTGCTTGCAAACCTGGGCTGAGCAGGGTGTGCTTTTGCTGAATGCGGTACTGACCGTGGAGCAGGGCAATGCCGGTGCCCATCAGGGCAAGGGCTGGGAAACGTTTACCGATAAGGTGATCGAAACCATCAATCGCGAACGCGACGATGTGGTGTTCCTGCTCTGGGGCAGCTATGCCCGCAAGAAAGGCCGGCATATCGACCGCAACCGTCACCTGGTGCTGGAAGGGCCGCACCCGTCGCCCCTGAGTGCCTACCGGGGCTTCTTCGGCTGCGGTCATTTCTCCCGGGCCAACGAAGGGCTGCTCAGCCGGAACCGGCCCGCGATCGACTGGAGCCTGCCGTCGAAAGCGGAATTACTGCAGCGTTACGGCAAGCAGTAATCAGCTTGCCGGATCAGCTTCCCGCTCCGGTACGGGGTAGGGCAGGTCGAGCACTTCGAATTGGCACGAGTCGTTACCTTCCAGGCTAAGCACCGATTTGTCTGCATCATGGCGCAGTACGGCCAGCAGCTCGCCCCCGTTGTCTGAGGTCATCACCGCATTCACCACATCTCCGACCTTTTTGTCGCCTGCCAGCAGGCTGCCGCCAGGTTCAGGCGCCTGAGTGCAGCCGGTAAAGGCGAGCCGGTACAGGCTCTTTTTCAGCTGGCCGAGGAAGTGCATGCGGGCGATTACTTCCTGCCCGGTATAGCAGCCTTTCTTGAAGTGCACGCCCTGCAGGTGCTGTAGGTTCAGCATTTGCGGTACGTAAGCCTCCACGGTGGCCGGTGTCAGCCAGGGCACGCCGGCGGCAATGCTGGCCGCGTTCCAGTCGTTAAGGGTGAGCTCGGGCAGCCCTGCCGGTAATTCCGGGCCACCTTCCGGTAGCCACCATTCGTATCGGGGCAAAGCCCCGGCGCTGTCTTCAATGCGGATCAGGTAGCCCCGCCCTGTCGCCAGCACGTCGCCCGGGTTGGCCAAAGAACCGGCCTGGTCACCGGCTGCAGCCATGGCGGCCTCCTGGCCCAGCAAGCCGATAATCTGCGCCTGGCTGATCACCTCCATGCTGGTGCCGCGGAACAGCATCAGGTATTTCCTCAGCTGGCCCAGGGCTGCGTCGGCCAGCGCCTGGTCCAGATCCATCAGAAGGTCCTGCTGATCCCGCACCAGCCGGGTCAGGCAATAGGCGCGCCCCTTGGGGGTGTTGGCGGTTGCCCGCAGCGATTGTTGCGAGGTGATCTCATCCACATGCTGGGAAAACTGGCCCTGAACAAACTTGTCGGTGCCCGGACCGCTGATCCGGACCATGACCTTGTGCTCAAACACCGTATAGCCTCGGGGCTCTGCGGTGAGGGGAGTGTTGTTCATAAAGCTCTCCGGAATGGGGGACGGGTGACTTCAGGGTGCCTTTACCGGCTGGCCGGCTCTCAGCCACATGCGCAACCGGCGGAAGCCAGCTTCCGGTGCGTTGGCAGAATACAGGGCGCTGTTGCCGAGAATCAGGACGAACATACTGCCTGATCTGGTGTCGGACTGGCGCAGTTTCAAGGCCAGGATGTTCGCGCCGAGGCTGCTTGTACCGCAGACTTTTACCGCGCGGGACTGGCCATCGGCCAGTTGGCAGGTCAGGTTGTCGGCATCGGCGTGCAAGCCGACCACCGCGCCGGGGCCCTGTAACAGCCCGCAGCGGCGGAATTGCCGGAAAGCCAGGATGGCTTCGGGTACCAGCAGGGGCAGTAGCCACAAACTGGTATCCAGGGCGGCGACTGCGGTGAAAGCCGCCAGTGCCAGCCATGGCAAGCTGCTCAGTACGCCGGCTGCAGGCGAAGGTGAAAGGCTTAGTTCAATCCGGCTGGACACGGTTCAGGATAATCTCCACGATCCGGCGCAGATCCGGGTCTTGCGGCTTGCTGCGCTGCATGAACCATTCGAACATATCGGTGTCTTCACAGCTCAGCAGCTTGCGGTAGCGGGCCTGGTCTTCCGGGTCGAGGTCCCGGTAGGCTTCTTCCAGAAACGGCAGCAGCAGAACGTCCAGTTCGAGCATGCCCCGGCGGCTGTGCCACCACAGGCGGTGGAACTCGGTGTGGTCATTGGAGGCGTTGGTGTCAGACATAGTTGGTTGCCTTGAAAACAGAGTGGAGTCCCCCGGTCAGGGAGACGGTGTGCGATAGGTTGTGGGTACCAGAATTGTGTCCTGGGGATCGTTCACCGGGCCCGGGTAATCCAGGGTGTAGTGTAACCCGCGGCTTTCCTTGCGCTGCAGGGCTGAGCAGATAATCAGGTCAGCAACTGTGACCAGGTTGCGCAGCTCGATCAGGTCGTTGGTGACCCGGTAGTTGCTGTAGAACTCGCCAATCTCCTGGGACAGCAGATCTACCCGGTGCTTGGCCCGCTGCAGGCGTTTGGTGGTTCGTACGATGCCGACATAGTCCCACATGAAGTGGCGCAGTTCATCCCAGTTGTGGGAGATCACAACGTCTTCGTCGGAATCCCGTACCTGGCTTTCGTCCCAGTCCGGTGCCGCTGGCGGTGCGGGAATGTCCGATTCGCGCCGGGCAATATCAGCAGCCGCGGCGCGGCCATACACCAGGCACTCCAGCAGGGAGTTACTGGCCATACGATTGGCACCGTGCAGGCCGGTGAAGGCCGCTTCACCAACCACATAAAGCTGGTTGATGTCGGTGCGTGCACGTTCGTCGCTGACAATGCCGCCACAGGTGTAGTGGGCGGCTGGTACTACCGGAATAGGCTCCCTGGTGATGTCGATGCCAAAGCCCAGGCACTTTTCGTAAATGGTCGGAAAGTGGTGCTTGATGAAATCCGCCGGCTTGTGGCTGATGTCCAGGTACAGGTGGTCTGCCCCCAGGCGCTTCATTTCATGGTCGATAGCCCGGGCAACGATGTCCCGGGGGGCCAGTTCGGCGTGTTTGTCGAAGCGGTCCATAAACCGGCTGCCATCCGGCAGCTTCAGCACACCACCTTCACCGCGAACGGCTTCGGTGATCAGGAACGACTTGGCGTGCGGGTGGTACAGGCACGTTGGGTGGAACTGGTTGAATTCCATGTTGGCTACCCGGCAGCCGGCCCGCCAGGCCATGGCAATGCCGTCGCCGGAGGCACCATCCGGGTTGGTGGTGTAGCGATAGGCCTTGGATGCGCCGCCGGTGGCAATCACGGTAAACCGGGCCCGGAACAGTTCTACGTGATTGTCTTCCAGGTTGAGAATGTAGGCGCCCACGCAGCGGTTGCCGGGCAAGGCCAGTTTGCGGTTGGTGATCAGGTCTACCGCCACCCTGTTCGATTTCAGGTCGATATTCGGGCGCGCTGCGGCCTGGCTGGCCAGGGTGGTGGATACCGCATGGCCGGTGGCATCGGCGGCATGGATGATGCGCCGGTGGCTGTGCCCGCCTTCCCGGGTCAGGTGATAGTCTTCACCGTCGTCCTGGCGGGTGAAATTCACGCCGGAATCGATCAGCCACTGGATACTTTCCTTGCTGTGCTCCACAGTGAAGCGAACGGCGTCTTCATGACACAGGCCGCCGCCGGCGTTGAGGGTATCCTGGATATGGTTGTCAACCGAGTCGGCATTGTCCAGCACGGCGGCAATGCCGCCTTGGGCCCAGAGTGTGGCCCCGGAGCTTATCTCGGCCTTGCTGATCACACACACCTTCAGGTGCGGCGGCAAATTGAGCGCTACGGTCAGGCCGGCAGCACCGCTGCCGATAATGAGAACGTCGTATTCGTAGGACTGTGGCATTGAGTTGTTGTCGCGGGCCATAATGTGGACGTGTATTGAACTAAACTTTGCGCTTGCTGTCTATTTGGCCTGAACGAACGTCGGAAAACGCCGAATGACTCAAGCAAATCTCGCTAAGGCCAGAGCACTGGCCAGTAACAGGGGACACACTGCTGTTTCGTCCATGACGCCCGACAAAGACTGGAATCCCGGCGAGCGGTCCGATAGCCAGACGGATCTGCAATTGGTGCGCAAGGTCCGTAATGGTGACCGTGCGGCTTTCGACCTGCTGGTGGTTAAATATCAGTCCCGGGTGGCCTCTATTATCAGCCGTTATGTCTACGACAGCCAGGAAGTCATGGATCTGGCGCAGGAAACCTTTGTCAAAGCCTATCGGGCAATTGATCGTTTCAGGGGCGACAGTGCTTTCTACACCTGGCTGTACCGGATCGCCGTTAACACTGCCAAGAACTACCTTGAAGCCCGGGGCCGCAGGCCTCAGGGCTCGGCCGACTCTGCCGAAGCCGAGAACTTTGACGATGGCAGCCGGCTTCGGGACGTTGCCTCTCCTGAGCGTTTATTGCAGCGGGAGCAGTTACAGCAAGCGCTGACGGACGCCATTGCCAGCTTGCCTGAGGAACTTCGGTCAGCGTTCTTACTCAGAGAGTATGACGGCCTGAGCTACGAAGACATTGCCCGGATTCTGGAGTGTCCGATCGGAACCGTGCGTTCCCGGATATTCAGGGCGCGGGATGCGGTGGACCGCCAGTTGGGGCCACTGCTGAATCATTCAGAGACATAAACGAGGTTGCACCTGATGGATGATCGTCTCAGAGAGACCCTGTCAGCCATGATGGATGACGAAGCGGACGAGCTCTCGGTTCGCCGCCTGTTGTCCCACGCCAACCAGGACGAGGTCCGGGGGCAGTGGCTGCGCTGGCAGCAGGTTCGGGATCTGATGCACGAAAACCATGGCCCGGCGGATGGCCTGGATATCGCCGCGGCTGTGCGTGAACAGCTTGATGGTCGTACCCGCCGCGAGGTGGCTGCCGACACTCCCGCAGAAACCTCACGCAGGCGCTGGCATATGCCGGTAGCTGCCATGGTGCTGATGGCGCTGGTGGTGGGTTTTGGTGCGGGCGCTGGCTGGGATTCCCGCCCGGGAGAGGCGCCTTCGGCTCTGGCAGATCAGAATGCCGCTGCCCCGGTTGTCTTGCCTGTTGCCGTTGAAGAAGTCGCGTTGCAACGCCTGGACGAGGAGCAGTTGCAGCAGATGCGCCAGTACCTGCTGGAGCACGCCCAGCATAACAGTGTAGGTGCCGGGCGCGGCTCGATGGGCTATGCCCGCCTGGTCAGTGCCAGTGGCGGATATTGAGTCGGGAGCGAATTGAATGATGGTTCCGGTTGGCGGTAGTGTCAGATTGGTCAGTGCTGCGCTGGTGTCGCTGATGGTGTGGCTGTTTGCCATGCTGCCGGCGGCAGCGGACGAGGCCGGCGCAACAACGGACAGTGCCATAACCTGGCTGGAACGCATGGGGCCGGCGCTGAACATGACCTCCTACCGCGGCGTCTTTGTCTACGCCCGGGGCGATCAGGTGCACTCCATGCGCATTGCTCACCGCTACCGGGATGGCCGTGTGGAAGAGCGCCTGGTGATGCAAGACGGCGGCTCCGGCGAGTTCGTTCGCAAGGGCGTGAATGTGGTTTGTGTCTTGCCGGATCGCGGCCGTATCAGTCTGGAGGAGGTGATTCCCTCGGGCCCGTTTGCCGAAGCGTTCGCCAGCCAGTTGATGCCTTTCGGTCAGTGGTACAAGCCGGAACTGATCGGTGAAGACCGGGTTGCAGACTACGATGTGGTTACCGTGGCACTGACCGCCAGGGATGAAAACCGGTACAGCCACCGGTTGTGGCTGGAAAAGGAAACCGGGCTGCTGATAAAGAGCCAGGTGCGGGACAGTGCCGGCCAGGTTCTCGAGCACTTTCAGTTTACCCACCTGGACATAACCGGCGATATTCCCGACGAAGAGTTCGAAGTGCAGACCCGGGGCCGGGAAATTACCCGCACGCTCGACGACGCCGGCCAACCCCGGCAATCGATGATAGCGCGCATGAATGGCTGGACCCTGAACTGGCACCCGGAAGGCTTCGAGCCGGCAGCGGCGTCCCGTTCGGGCAAGGGCAAGGCCGTTGCGTTTTCGGATGGCCTGGCCGCGTTCTCGGTGTTTGTCGAGCCCATGGGGCAGCTGAAAATGCCTACGGGGGCGTCCAGAATTGGCGCCACTACGGTGTATATGCGGGAAGTGGCAGTGCATGGGCGCGCGTTCCTGATAGCGGTGGTGGGGGAGATTCCCCCGGGAACCGCCAGGAAAGTCGCTGACGGAGTGGAGATTGATGGCACTCTGGGGCTGGTGTCTGACCGATGATTACCGAAACCGGTAAGGTGGTCGGCCTGAGCGGGGATCAGGTCTGGGTTCAGACCATCCGTGTCAGCGCCTGTCAAAGTTGCTCGGCTCGCTCCGGTTGTGGTCAGCGGGCGCTGGCCTCGGTAACGGGCGGCAGGGCCAACCAGGTTCTGGTTGCCAACTCTGTGGGTGCCCGGGTGGGTGATGAAGTGGTCATCGGGTTGGATGAGCAGTCTTTGCTGACGGCCTCGCTGGCGGTGTACGGGGTACCATTGGTGCTGATGCTGCTGGCCAGTATCGGTGCTTTCCAGTGGCTCGGCGGTACCGACCTGGTGGCAGTCAGCGGGGCTCTGGCGGGGCTGGTTGCCGGGTTCTGGCTGGTCAGGCGCTGGCAGGCCGGTGCCGGTGGCCGGTTTCAGCCACGGTTGCTGAAGGTCAATCGCATCGCAACGGTAAACTGCCTCTGAGTCCTACCTTTTTTTAAGTTGAAAATCCCAGGCCTGACCCCAGAATTAACGCAGTATTACAGTCATAACAGGGGGTTGTACATGTCGAGAAAAAACACACAAGCCGCCCGGTTGTCTCAGGCCCTTCAGCCGTGGCCGGTACTGGGTATGTTGCTGGTTTTGTCGGTTCTGGTATCGGTGTTCTGGAGTCAGGGGCTGGCAGCCCGGGGCTTGCCGGATTTCACCGGGCTGGTTGAAGAGAACTCCAGCGCGGTGGTCAATATCAGTACCACCAGTGAGCCGCAGAGTGGCGGATCGCGCTTTCACGGTATGCCCTTCGATGAGCGTCAGCTCGAGCAGTTACCCCCGTTCCTTCAGGAGTTCTTTCGTGGTCCCCGGTCGCCTTTTGGTGACTCGCCCCATTCTCTGCAGCCGCGTCGTTCCATGGGCTCCGGCTTTATTGTTTCCAAAGAGGGCTACGTGCTGACCAATAATCACGTAGTGGAAGGTGCCGACGAAGTGATTGTGCGTCTGAATGACCATCGGGAGTTCAAGGCAACAATTGTCGGCACCGACCCGCGTTCGGATATGGCGGTGCTGAAAATCGACAATGGTGATGACCTGCCGGTGGTCAGCATTGGCCGCTCCCGGGACCTGAAAGTCGGGGAGTGGGTGTTCGCTATCGGTTCGCCGTTCGGTTTCGATTACACGGTCACTGCCGGCATTGTCAGCGCTTTGGGGCGCTCCCTGCCGTCGGAAAACTACGTGCCGTTTATCCAGACCGACGTAGCCATCAACCCCGGTAACTCCGGCGGCCCCTTGTTTAACCTGGATGGCGAAGTTATCGGTATCAACTCCCAGATTTATACCCGCTCCGGTGGCTTTATGGGCGTGTCCTTTGCGATCCCCATCGACGACGCCATGAGTGTGTTCCGGCAGATTCGTGATGACGGTACTGTGGCCCGGGGCTGGCTGGGCGTGCTCATCCAGGAAGTGAGCCGTGACCTGGCCGAGAGTTTTGGCCTGAAGCGCCCCCGCGGAGCCCTGATTGCCGAAGTAATGGACGGTTCGCCAGCACAGAGCGGTGGCCTGCAATCCGGTGACATTGTGCTGGAGTTCAATGGCGAGAATATTCAGCGCTCTTCAGACCTGCCGCCAATGGTGGGCCGCACAGCCGTAGGCGAGTCTGCCCGGTTAACGGTGCTCCGTGAAGGCAGGGAAATTGACTTGGATGTCGAAATTGGCCGGCTGCCGGAAGACGGTGATGCTGAGCAGAGTCCGGAGGTGGGCAGCAGTGGTGGCAGTAGTGCCAGCCCCCTGGGCCTGGCGGTAGAGCAACTGAGCCCTGAAATGGCCCGGGCCGCGGGTGTGGAAGGCGGTGTGCTGGTCTCCGGTGTTGGCCGGGGGCCGGCGTACGAGGCTGGGATCCGGCCCCGGGACATCATCACCGAGATCAATCGCAAGCAGGTGCGTTCGGTTGACGAGTTCCGCAAGGTTGTGGCCGGCCTGCCGGATAACCGTGCGGTGTCGGTGCGGATTGTGCGTCAGGGCCGGGCTATCTACCTGGTGATGAAGCCCTGACCTGAATCCCGCCCGGTTCATCTGTGCAAAGCCCCTGACGCGGTTCACGACACGCCCGGGGGCTTTTTGCTATACTTTTTGCTCGATAATAACCATGGCTTTGGCACGGATAGCCGCTAATGATGACCAAAAAGGACTTTCCCCTCAGTAAGCTTTTGAAGCTGCGC